>JBCDHV010000246.1:0-6066 GCA_038749615.1 Bacteroidota bacterium | reverse complement strand
CGCGGCTGGTGTTGCCGTCGACGCGCTTGGCGAGCACCGTCGTGATCGCGGCCGTCAGCGTCGTCTTGCCGTGGTCGACGTGCCCGATGGTGCCGACGTTGACGTGCGGCTTGGTCCGTTGAAACTGCTCTTTCGCCATGACTCTAGGCCTGGAGTTTTTGCGCGCCGCTGATGTGCGCGGAGTGTTGTTGATGTGCGGGGAAACCCCCTTCAAAAAAATGCCCCGGTGGAGAGCCGAGGCACACGTGTACTGTGTGTGTACTCCGTGGAGCCGCCTATCGGATTTGAACCGATGACCCCTTCCTTACCATGGAAGTGCTCTACCACTGAGCTAAGGCGGCGGCAAAGCCTACCGGCAGCCCGAGAAATGGGCACCGGCAAGCTCAAGAGCGGGAGACGAGACTCGAACCCGCGACCGTCAGCTTGGAAGGCTGATGCTCTACCAACTGAGCTACTCCCGCAGGTGGACGAACAGCCGGCAAAGCCCACCGCATTCACGGTGACCTTGCCGGCGAACGGCCAGTGTGGGCAGGGCTGGATTCGAACCAGCGAAGGCTGAGCCAACGGATTTACAGTCCGTCCCGTTTGACCGCTTCGGTACCTACCCAATATGTCGATCTATGCTCAGCCAGCGAGTGCTGAGAGAGCTGGCGGAGGGACTCGAACCCCCGACCTGCTGATTACAAATCAGCTGCTCTACCAACTGAGCTACGCCAGCATTTTTGAGCGTCTTGCGTTTAAGGCAAGACTTCTAATCTATTAGCTTACCGTGCCCGTGTCAACTCGCACAGCTCTCTTAGACAAAATTCCACCGGGCAGACCCATACTGGACGGCTACGCGCCTCAGGCATCTTTGGACGGCCCGCTCACGGACGCGGCGGGCTCAGATGCCTCAGCAGGCCGGCGGTTCCGCTTCCGCCACCGAATCACGAGAACTCCAACGAACGCGATCCCCATCAGCCCAATCATGACTTTCCCGTACGCCCGCAGCCACTCTCCGATGACTTCCCAGTTATCGCCGACCGCGTAGCCGGCGTACGCGATCAGCGCGCACCACACAAGGGAGCTGACCGTCGAGGCGATCCATACGGGGCCACTTTTCATCTTGGCCATGCCGGCCGCTAGCGAGATCACGCTGCGCAGCCCGCTCAAGAACCGGTTGACGTATACGACAGCTATGCCCCATGCCTGTAACGACGTGCTCGCCTTTAGCAGGCCCTGCTTCGGAAACCACCGCAGCTGGCTCGGGTCGCGCACGGTCTCCCCTGCCCTCGCCCCAAGGGCGAACATCGTCATGAACCCAAGCGCTCCCCCCACCGTGCTCAGTACCACGACGGCCGGCAGGTTCAGCACGCCCTGACCTGCCAGGTATCCCCCAAAGACCACGACCATGTCGCCCGGAATCGGCGGCAGAACGTTTTCGCCGTACGCGATGACGAGAAGCATCGCGTAGATCAACGCCGGCGGTAGCGCGATCAGCCAGTCGAAAAAGCCGACGAACAGCTCGGACATGATGAGAGGGTTGGGAGGACTTGGTCAGGCGTGCGTTGCCCACCAACCATCGAATACGCAACGGGTTCTTTGGAGGCTGTTTTGGATGGTTGATTTTGGGCTGCGCTCGGCTCGTTGGGGCGTCTTTGCTCTTGCGTTCTCGGTCCGTACCCCCGGTACGCACCTCCAACGTCATGAGCACATCCACTCCCAACGAGCTCTCGCTCCAAACTGAACATCAAAACAGCCTCTTACCGGCCGTTGTTCGGAAGCCAAAACTGGAGCAAGTCGGCCTGGTCTGCCGTGCCGTTGGCGTCGAAATCGCAGGCGGCGGCTGTTGACGTGGCACATGCGATACCGTCGAGCGCGTCGATGACGCCGTCGCCGTTGCCATCGCCGGCCAACAGCATTGGGGCGTCCAGCCAGTGAACGCCGTTCGAGAGATCGGCCGTCGTCTCAACGGCTGCGTGGCCAAGCGCTTGCGCCCGAACGGTGTAGGTGCCGGGTGCCAAGCCCGCGAACTCGGCTGCCGGCGCGCCTTCCATGTCTAGCAGCGTACCATCGGCACGCACAAGAACCGCCCGGCGTGTCGTAGCGCCACCACCAGCCGGCGTCAGGCTGAGCAGCACCCACGCCACAGCTTCAGCCGGCACGCTAGAAACCGTTTCAGTGCCGGCATACGACCACGGAGCTGCGTTGAATGGCTGGCTAGCCGGCACGGCGCGTCCTGTAGCCATGGCACCGCCGGTGTTCAGGCCTTCAAGACCCAGCGAGCCGGCGATCCACAACGTCGGGCTGGTTATAAACGCTGCCCCCGCAATTCCGTTAGCTTCCCGGATTCGTGTGGCATTTGTCCCCTCTTTGTCCGAGATCCACAGACCTACCGCGTCGGCGTACACGATCTGGTTGTTGGAGCCATCAACATCGAGCGCGCTCGGATCATTGATCTGGACGGAGGTGGGGGTCACAGACCCCGTGCGCATGTCGACGATGTTCAGAGCAAGTATCCCGCCCTGCATGTTTGCAAGCAGCAATTCCTGCCGGCGCTCGTCCACGACAGGAAAGCTGGAGCTAACGGTCTGGGAGACGACAGATTCTTGCCCTGTTTCAAACGAATAGCGGACCGTGGCCTGTGTGTTTTGGTTGCGCCCCCACACGGTCGAATCCAATGGGGATAGGTAATACCCATCGTAAGCAAACGGATGCTCTGTGAGGCCGGCCTGTTCGACGGATCCCCACGCATTGTAGTAATCGACCGATCCAATTTGCCTGTTCCCCGTCATCTGAACGCTAGAACCGCTCAGCGTAAACGTTTCGGGCTGCCCTTCGTCCACGGCTACCAGTCCCTTTCCATCGAGGTTGATCGAATACAACTCGCCGCCGTACGAGGGGTTTATTCCTCCCGACGTGACCACGGGGTGCGATAGCACGATGCGTTCTGAAATTGGATCGTACCTCAGCACCGTGGCGATACGCTGAGGGATCAAGTCATCTGACGCACTGGTCTCTGCCCCAGCACTGAACGTGCGCTCAGCCAAGAATCTGCGTATGGGGGAAAACGCGGCTGTTCGAACCTCAAGAACAATAGCTAGGCCGGCATCAGGATAAACATGTTCGAGCCTGTTCTGGAGAAAGAAGGGGTCCAGCGTCATGAGCGTGCGTGACTGTCCAGAAGACAGCGAGTATGAACGGACCGTGTCTCCGGTCACGTAAAGAATCTCGCCGTCGTCTACGACGAAGTAGTCGGCTTGAGCACCTGGGCCTGGTGCTACGAATAGCGTCGAGTCGTTACCTGCACCAGAAAGGCGATGGTACACAAGATCCGCCCCGTCCTCTGATACCCAGACGGGCTCACCATTCACCGGGGCAACATGCTGAGCAGAAGCAAGCACCGGGACACTCGTCGTTGTTCCGCTCTGGCTGCGCAGTTTTACCCGGTCAGCCGTTCCCCATGCCAGATCTCCCGTCGCCGGGTCTAATTCTGGAACGGTCTTCAGTATATCAGGAGAGATCGTGGTGACGCCGCCGCTCATCATTCCTCCTCCGTAGATCCCCACCAAGCCCGATGCCCCGTCCGGCGTAGAGCCCAGTTTGGTCCATGTGACCTGATCAAAGCTTGGGGCCACTTGAACACCCAATGCGCCCGACGGTAACTCGCGCAGCACCGATAGATTTCCCCCTGAAGCCGAAGCACGCGCGAGAAACAGTCGGCCGGTCTCGGTGGAGCGCGCTTCGGCGTACACCTCAGAATCTGTGACGAGCACGAGGTGGAACGTGAGCGTGTCAGAGTGAGCAATGATGTCGAGATCCAGGCTGCCACGCTCAGCCCGGAGAATGTGCCTCTCGTCTGCCCAGATGACCTCATCGGTGTCCTCGAGGTACGAACTGCGGGCGATCTGAGGCTGGTACATGAGCGGATACACCAATTCAGGTGAAGCCGCCGGCACACTTGCGACATCTGTTTTGTAGACGCCGTCCCGTTCTAGCCAAAGCACCTCTTGCTGCGCGAGGAGAGTTGTTGGGCACAAGAGGAGCGTGCACGCGGTGAGCGTGGCGAATAGGAAGGAGCGCATGAGCTAGGTGTGGTGTCCAGGAAAACCGGCGCTGTGGTGCCGCCGGCTCGGCGCGAAAGGCCGATCCTAGCAATAGATACCTAACACAATCTTGCGTGACGTAGGGCTGGTTTGACAGTTTGCGTAGGACCTTCACCTACACCATGTCATCTCCCAGCCGTCTCCCTCCTAGACCAACAGACATACGGCGTGTGCGGAAACGCCGGCTTCCTCGCCGACAAATCCGAGCCGCTCCGTCGTGGTGGCCTTGACGGACACGGCACCACGTTCCAGACCCGTTGCCTCAGCAATGCGGGCGCGCATGGCGTCGATGTAGGGACGCAGCTTGGGACGCTGCATGCAAACCGTAGCGTCGACGTTGGCTATGCCGAAGCCGGCAGCATGGATGCGCTCGACAACGGTTTTGAGCAACTCGAAGCTGTCGGCGTCTTTCCACTCGGCCGCCGTGTCAGGGAAATGCGATCCAATGTCGCCCAGGGCCGCCGCGCCGAGGAGCGCGTCCGTGATGGCATGAAGCAACACGTCAGCGTCCGAGTGCCCGTCAAGTCCACGCTCGAACGGAATCGTCACGCCCCCCAAGATCAACGGCCGGCCTTCAACCAGCCGGTGCACATCATATCCGTAGCCGATTCGCATTTGGTTTGGTGGTGTTTGGTTGAGCGGTTTGGCGGGATTCTCTGAAAAGTTCGAGCAAGCCCCACCCAACTGCCCAACTACAGCTCGCAACGCGAGCGCGCCATCAACCAAACAGCCGTTCCGCGAGGCGCCAGTCTTCGGGGGTGGTGATCTTGAAATTGAGGGCGCTGCCAGGGACGATGCGGACGGGGTAGCCGGCTGCTTGAACCAAGCCAACATCGTCTGTAGCCAGGTTGTCTGGGGCTCGTTCGAGCGCCGTGCGCAGCCACGCGGTTCGGAAGCCTTGTGGCGTCTGCATCCGGTACAAGCCGGCACGCGGGATGGTGCTCTCGAACGTACCGTCGGTGCCGGCTCGAAGCGTATCGGCAACGGGAATGGCCAGCGCTCCGGCTCCCTCGCGCCGAACGGCGTCGATGACGGCGGAAATGCCGGACTGGGTCACGAATGGGCGCACGGCATCGTGGACAAGCACGATGTCGGTGCCGGCGGGTGCAGCATCGAGGGCGTGTTGGACCGAGGCCTGCCGCGTTGCACCGCCGGCTACGACCGTGCACGGCGTCTTGATCGCAGACGCCTCGACGGCCTCTTGCATGTCGGACACGTCATCGACTGGGCAGGCCACGACGAGGTGCGTCACGTCGGGATGCCGGTCGAACGTCCGGAGCGTTTGGATCCAGACCGGCGCGCCACCGAGGTGCCGAAACTGCTTTCTTGGCCCGCCCAGCCGCAACCCTTTGCCGGCTGCCGGCATCAAGAGCGCCGTATGTTGCATGGGCCGCAATCAGATGACCAGCATCGCATCGCCGAAGGAGAAGAGTCGGTACTCCTCCTTGATCGCCTGCTCGTACGCGTACTGGAGCAACTCCTGGCCGGCAAAGGCTGAGACGAGCATCAGGAGCGTCGACTTCGGCATGTGGAAGTTGGTCAACAGGCGCTGCGTGATGCGGAAATCGTAGGGCGGGTAGATGAACTTGTCCGTCCATCCCCGCGAGGCCTTCAGCAAGCCTTGAGCGGAAATGCTAGACTCGACCGCGCGCACAACCGTCGTGCCAACCATCGTGGCCGTGTTCGTCGGCGAGACGAGCGCCCGGTTGACCGTTTCGGCCACCCCGTGGGAGATGTCGTACGACTCGGAGTCCATCCGGTGCTTGGTCAGGTCCTCGACCTGTACCGGCCGGAACGTGCCGAGACCGACATGGAGCGTCACCGGCACCATCTCGACGCCTTTCTCGATGACCCGGTTGCGCAGGCCCGTCGTGAAGTGCAAGCCGGCCGTCGGGGCTGCTACAGCACCGCGCTTCTCGGCAAAGATCGTCTGGTAGCGATCCCGGTCGGCGTCCTCGACTTTTCGGTCGAGATACGGCGG
>JBCDHV010000245.1:0-6067 GCA_038749615.1 Bacteroidota bacterium | reverse complement strand
TATGACCCGTGCGTGCGCACATGACGCCAGACGTTACAACGGCTGTCTGCGGAACACGATGGATTTTGCGTGGCCTTCGGCAATCAGGTGCGCTGCCGGCCTCCCTGGAAGCTGTTTTGACGTTCAGTTTGGAACCCGCGAAAGCTCGTCAGGGCCGTCGAGTTCGAGACGCGTCCGGTCGGCGTTGGCCTCATCGGCCGGCGGACCCACCAATGGCAGCTTGTCAGAGCACTTAGTCGTCTTCCTGGGGCTGCTCGTCCAGGTATCCCAGCGTGTTGAGCATGTCGGTAGGGATGCGCCAGGTTTGCGTAAAGGTGGCCGCGGATCCCAAAAATCCGACGCCGTTCTCGACGTTGTTGAGCCGGTCAGCGTTGAGGTTCCAATCCGAGCTGACGAGCCGAACGCTGAGTTGAGCCTCCTCGAACAAATACGTGCCCTGGCCGCGATCCCGAAACAGATCTGAGCTGAGCCGGATGCGCAAACTCCAACGGCCGGCGTCGAGCGTGCCACCGGCGTAGCGAAGCACATCCTCGAACCGCGTGGTGTCCCGCTGACGAACGAGGGCTGTCCGGTACGTGACGACCGCTTCGGCAGGCAGTCTCTCGATGCCTTCGAGATAGACATCTTGCACCCAATTGATGAACTCGAGCGAGTCCGGCGGTTCTGCCCCAATCGGTGGCTGAGTCGGCAGCGTGGTTTCTGCAACCGATGCGCCAGCACTCCCAGAGACTTCGAGCCGATACGTCGAGCCGGCTTCCGGGCGGAAGGGCGCCCAGAACAAGGTGCCAGCCGACCCGTCGTCCAACACGACGAGCGAGTCGCGCCAGACCGTTTCGCCCTGTGGGCCTGTCGTCCGAACGTCGGCTTCTGTACGGCCGGTCTGGTCATTGATGTCCCCCAGCGCCGCGCTTACCCGCACGAATTGCGTATCGGCATTCGCGTCCAGAAATCCGTTGATCACGAAGTACGTCTCGCCGTCAACGATCGGCTCGATGGTATTGTCACAGGCAGCCAGAAGCGACGCGGCGAGCATCGAAGCGGCGAGTAGCATCCGCCGGACTTGAGGTATCGGTTGAGGAGCCCATCGAGGGGTCGGGCAGCGTGTGGAAAGCATCATTTCACCTCCATCTTCAGACCAATCGTCGGGATGATCGGCAGTTGATCGATTCGGCGGCGGGACGTGACATCGTAGTAGAAGATGTTGGCGCGGTCGTAGGCGTTGACCACGCCGGCCTGGAATTTTCCGGAGATGCGGCCTAGTTGGAACAGCCGCTCCGCCGTGATGTCGAGGCGATGGTAGGCCGGCAGCCGGTCGTTGAACGCCTCCCCGAAAAAGGCCTGCCGCGTGCCGACTTCCGTACGGAAGTCTTCGTTGGGCCGCAGGGGTTCGAAGCGGTCGAAAAAGCTCTCTACCTGCGTGAATGGCAACCCTGAGCCGTACTGCCACCGGACGCCAAGCGCGTACTTGCCGCGCACCCAACGGGCCAGCACGTTGACGAGATGCCGCCGGTCGTGCGCTGGATTGAACTCGACGGACTCGCCGAAAGGGTCTACCGTGCCGTACTGCACCCGGCTGAGGCTGTAGCCGGCCGAGAGGTAGCCGAAGGGCCGGCTGATTTCAGCCTTCAGGTCGAGCCCCACCGCAGACCCATCGGCCTCCTGAAAGCCCGAGGTACCGGTAAACACCGTGAGGTCGCGCAGTTGTTTGGCGTAGCCTTCAACACTCGTTTCGAGCCACGGCATCGGCCACGCACGCCAGCCGGCGATGAAGTGCATGGCCCGAGGCACGCGTTTGCGCTCCGGCGTCGGAGTCCAGGCGGTAAAGACGGCACTCACGTCCCGCTCATCATTCAAGCCGATGATCTCCTGCGCGTACAGGCCCCAGGCCGCGTTGAAGGCGTGCTGATCGCTGAGGCGGTAGCTCACTTGCAGACGGGGCTCGTACGAGAACTGCTGCTGGCTCGGAAATGAGTGCAGCCGGAACCCCGGCGAGACCACGAGCCGGCCTCCTACAGGCTGCTTCGTCTCGATGAAAAGCCCGCCCTCGGTCACGAAATCGCCCCGGTTGGCCGCCCGCTCCAACTGGTAGGCAAATTTCAAGGTGCGCACGAAGACCCCAAAATGCGTCTGCCGCTCGCCCTGCAAATAGGAGTAGGTAATCGACGCGTTCGTCCCGCGCACCTCACCGAAGCGCTCAGCGCCGGCAAATGGAACGAAGTCGGTATCGAGCCGGCTGTGAGACACGGCCAGTTCGACGAGGGCTGGAAATTCGGGCGGCAGGTAGATGTAGCGCCCCCCAACAGCCAGATTGCGCCACCCGATCCGCGTGTTGGAGATCTCAGCCGGCAGATCGTCTCCCGCGCCGGCCAGGTTGCCCTCATCCGACGTGTGGAGCAACGTGAAGGAAGCGCTACTGGTGGAGTTGAGATAGGCATGCAGCTTCAAAAACTGATCGCCAAAGCGGTAGGGCAACCGCTCACGCAACAAGTCGGGCGAAACTCGCTCGATCACAGATTCGCGCACGACGGCCAGCATCGACACCTTTCCCGGCTCGATGGGCCCTTCGATGCGCACGCTACTCAGAAACGGAGCCAGGGATACCGCGCCGGCATAGCTCGACTTGCTCCCGTTGCGCGTCGACACGTCGATCACGGACGAGAGCCGGCCGCCGTAGCGTGCGTTGAAGCCGCCGGCGTAGACATCGGCTTGGCTCAGGATATCGGACGGAAAGGCCGAGTAGAAGCCTACGATGTGAAACGGCTGGTAGACCGGGATGCCATCGACCAGCACGAGGTTTTCCGAGGGGGTGCCGCCCCGGACGAAGAGTTGCCCGCCTCGGTCGCCGGCACTGACGACGCCCGGCATCGTCACGAGAACAGCCATGAGGTCGCCGTTGACATCCGGGAGCGGCACTCGGTCGATCGCTCCAGGCCGAATCGACGTCAGCCCGACGGCCCGGCCGAGATCGGGCTCGCGCGTCTCGGCCTCGACGACGAGCTCGGCCAGGGCTTCATCGCGAGGTTGCATCCGAACACGGATGACCCGCGCCTGCCCACCGGCCAAGTCGAGCGTGTCGCGTGCGGGGGCATATCCGAGGAAGGAAGACGTGAGGACGTACCGCCCTGCCGGAAGGGCGTCGAACTGGAATGTGCCGGCTCCGCCCGTAGCCCGCCCGACCGGGCCAACATCGGCCCCACGCAGCACCACGTTGACCCCAACCAGCGGCGCGTCCGTATCCGCGTCAACGACCGTCCCGCGCACCGTCGCCGTCTGAGCCCACACGGCACTGCCCAAGACAAAACAAAGGAGAAACGGCAGGAAAGCGGCTAGACGAGCGGGCAGACACCGGCCTACCAACCCACCAGCCCACCAACCTACCCAGTAGCGCTTCACAAATTTCGGACGACGAGTGGTGGATCCGCCTGCCACGTAGACGGGTTGAGAAACAGACGGCGTTGCACGGTTCAGCCGCTCAAGCCAAGAATCTAGTAACTGCCGCCCAACCACCCAACCGCGTAACCACGATGAACCGCCGCACCGTCATCCTCAGCATAGCCGGCGTGCTACTGGGCTTCGTGCTGGCAGATACGTTCGGGTTGTTCGATTCGAAGCCGTACGTCGCCATCGGCCACGGCAACCACTTTCATTACATGCCGAAGGACCGGGATGACGGGGTCACGGCTATGGATTGCCCCACGGAGGCTCCACGCGAGGACGAAATTCTAACGTCGCAATGCCAGATCGTGCGGGCCGTCCAAGTGAACGGCCAGATCCATTACCTTCCTGGAAACGCCAATGCCGGCGTCTCGCCCACCAGTTTTCCCACCCGGCCTCCCGGGCGCTACGAGCGCATCACCCCTGACGGCCTGATGGTCTCCGTCGAATAGCGACAGACCGAACCCACCCATGCCCCACTCTGCCATGAAATCCTTCCTGTTCGTTGCTCTCCTCGTGCTTGCCGGCTGCGCCTCAGATGAGCCTGCATCCCCTCGGAGTGCGGTGTCCGTCGGGCAAGCCGCAGCAGAAGCGCGCGCTGAGGCCGAGCAACAACAACGGGAGCGCGCGCTCGATCCAGACACGCCCCCAGGCGAGGTGCTTGGCTATTTTCTGGGAAGCCTATTCGAGAAAGACTTCGACACGTACCACAAACTCGCGAGCACCCCAGACCGCACAGCCAAAAGCCTCGACAGCCTCAAGATAGAATTCGCCCCCGGCCCTGCCGACCTGATCACCGACTTCGTCTTTCGCTTCACGAAGTTCCAAGTCACCGATGTCCAGATCGCCGGCGACACGGCAACAGTCCAAATTCGCGGGACCTCGCCGGCTCCGCAATTCCTGATGCGGGACGCCCAAATCATCCAGCGCGATCTCGGTGCGGACACGCCGATGGAGACCAAACTCAACGTCCTCTCCCAGCGCTACCAGATGGCCGGCTCACCCACAGAACCCCTCGAAGCGGGATACCGGCTCGTCAAGGAGAATGCCGGCTGGCGGGTGTTGGTGGGATGGAGTGCCGGTTCCTGAGTGCCGGCGTGGCGGTTGCTAGAAGACGGCCGGCGGTCTTCCGTTCGCACGTTGCTCCTGCGTGCACCAGAATGGTTTATATTGAGGACTGATGCGAACCTAACTCGGTGATGAGCAGCTATGAACACATTTGACAAGCAGCTTCAACCCGGCAGCACCTTTCGCGTCCTGCTTTTCGGAGGGTGCACCCTTCTTTTCGCGGTGCTTGCTGTCACAGAGCCGGAGCAGCGCTACGTCTCGCTGTTGCTGATGACACTCGGAATGCTTGGTACCTGGAGAACCATCACGGTGCGCAAGCAGGCATCCGCTGCCGGCTGAACCGCACGCCTTAGTTATCAGCTCGGTAGGCTCGCATCCAATCCACCTCGAGCCTGAACGGACCGTCCTTGCCGTCCGCGATGTAAATGCCTATCGACTCGATTGCTGCACGGTCGAGCGGGGCGACATCAACGGGTTTGCCGTGCGCGCTTGTCTCCAGCGTGTCAAACGGGACCCGAACCGTCTTCCATTCCGCGGTTGTTTCGAACAGCCCAACCCGGTTCACCTCGCGCCCGCGGTCGCGCGTGCCCTGGCCCACATCGAGCTCGAACGTACGTCCCCCACCGCGGACGCGGAGTTCGACGCCGTCGTAGCCAGAGAGGTCTAGCTGCCGGCGGGCGCGGGTAGACGTAAAACCACCGCCCTCCGTGACGACGTTGCCGGTAAAGATGAGCGCCCCGTCCTTGATTTCAACGTAGCCTTTGGAGCGCCCACCCATCACACCGTCATTTTCGATGGTCCACGATGGAGCGTTGGGGGCGTCGAAGTCGAACAGGATCATGAGGGCAGGCATTGGTTGGGCGCTGCGTTGCGCCGGCAGGCTGGCGAGAATGCCTATGGCTTAAAGGAGCCCGCGCTGACAAATGCGCAGAGATGAGCCATGAATGCTTTACCGCTCCGCGTGTAGGCGTAGTCCTACGAAACGGGTCGATCTTCTGGAGATGCCATCTTCCGGAGATGCCATCTCCAGAAGATCGCAACCTCACTCGCTAACGACCCACGTTTCGGGGCCCTGCAACAGGTTAGCCAGATCGCCGGCCCCTCGCTTTTCGCGGACGGCGTCTAACTGCTCCTGGAGTTGTTGCTCGTAGGTCGGGCGTTCCTCGCGGTAAAACACGCCGAACGGGCGAGGCATGTCGGCCTGCCAGAAGAGTTGGGAGGCGACGTACGCCATCTCGCGGTTGGTCTCGTCGTAGACCAAGCAATCGTCTACCGAGTGGGTACCGTCTTCCAGGTCGATTACCTCGAACCGGAGACCGTCGAGACGAAGCCCTTTCGCCCCTTTGTCAAAGACCAGCGGTTGGCCGTGTTCGAGGTAGACGGTGCGCAACGCCTTTGTGCTGCGGTCGGTGAATTCGAGAAAGGCCCCGTCGTTGAAGATGTTGCAGTTTTGGTAGATCTCGACCAACGCGGCTCCTTTGTGCGCGTGCGCCCGGCGAAACATCTGCCCCATGTGCTTCGGGTCCCGGTCCATCGTCCGCGCCACGAAGCTCGCGTCCGACCC
>JBCDHV010000244.1:0-6084 GCA_038749615.1 Bacteroidota bacterium | reverse complement strand
TCGTAGTCGGCTGAGATCTTTGCTGGGAAGCCGAACCTCGGATCATACGTCACGCTCCACCGCTCGGCTTCGTCGATGATGTCTTCGACGAGATCGAAGTAGTCCTCAATCGTTCGGCGGTCTGATGCGCGGTTGCGCTCCGAGAAGGGTTGAAGATCCTTCGGTTCAAACTCTGGCACGATGGAAACGACCTCACCATCCTCGACGGTGATCGTCAGCGTCCCATAGTCAGTGACGAGGCAGAAGCATCCGAAGTCCAGATCGAACTGGTAATCGTCGATGTTCTGGCTGGCCCAGAGTTGCCGGTTTCGGTCTAGCTCTTCCTGGTCCTCGTTTTCAACCAAGGAGCAGCCGGCTGTAAACAGAACAACGAGCAGAAAGAAGCGCATACAGTCAAGGTCAGCAACGCGGAATCCAGGGCGTTACTCGATCACGGGCGAGCCAGGAAGATGGATCGGTCGGTCTGAGGCTTCAGCCGAAACGGGCTCATGGGTGAACCTGTCCGGCGGAGCCGGCAAGGAGCAGACGATCATGTGATCTACAGGCCGGAGCAGCAAGGTGAAGGCCGGCGCAGCCGCCAGGATCAACACGGAGAAGACGGCAGCGATGCGGAGGAATCTCATGGCGCAGTTGGTTGACTAGGAAACGATGGAAGGGCTGTCTCAGAAGTTCAGTTCGAGTGCGAGCCAGCCCTCGAAATCGGTCAGATCGCCGGCGTAGTAGCTGCTTCGCCGGGTGGGCGAGAAGGAGAGGCGCAGCGAGAGGTCCTTCGCCGGCCTAACCGTCGCGCCGAAGAGCAAGCTCGTCTCGACTTCACTCTGCCGCTCCGTCGGGACGCGGAACCGTTCGCCGAAGTCGGTCTCGCGGATGGTTTCGCCGGTCGTTGTGCTCACGCGCTCGTCGATGAGCGCAAGCGTCTCGTCTTCGATGCGCCACGCCGAGAGGCTGCGGGCAATGCCGAACGTGACCTCGAACGCGCCGTTGATCTTGCGCGTCACGTACGCCGGCACGAACACCGTCGTGGTGCGGGCATCGAACGTCCAGTTGAGCGTTTTCGTCTCGCGGATGTCCTCCGATCTGGCCTCAGCAGTGCCGTTGTTGATGTATTCGTTCTCCCACGCGCGCCGGCCCGTCACGGCCTCGCTCGTCGTGGTGCGCCGGTCCGTTCGCTGGATTTGCGCGCCGAGATCGAGTTGCGTCTTGCGGTCGAGGATCCACCGGTACGCCACGCCGAGGCGGTGCAGGTCTACCTCCCGGTTGCCGGCTCCGGTGCGGGTGTCCGAAAATCCGGAGGCCCATTCACCCTGATAACGCCGGTTCTCGTACGCGGAGCGGTAGAAGCTGTACGACGTGTCTTGTGCCACGGAGGCCAGTCCGAGATCGGTTCGTTCTTGGAGGAAGCGATAGGTCAGTTGCAGCCGCTGGCCCTTTTTGAAGTCGATGGTCGATTGCAGGCCGCCGTAGAGGGTTTCGCCGTCGTGGTCCCAGCGCTGATCGGCACCGCCGTCGTTGAAGTACCGGCTGGCGTAGCTATCCGTAGGGCGGTCGTAGACTGAGAACGAAGAGTCTTGGCGCGTTTGGCGTTGGCTAGCCCCGCCGGTGAGGTAGCCGGCAGTAACCCCCACGCTGAGCCGGCGGTTGAGTTGAATGCGAAGGCCGGCGGAGGCGTCCCAGGCGTCGTAGTCCTGCGCCCGCCGTTCGTCGTGGCTCCAGAACGACGTCTGCCCGCTAGAAACGGCCGCGTCGTACCGGTTGAGGTTGGCCAAGTCGCCGTCGCGGTCGAATACGTTCCGGGCCAGCCGGATGCCGAGATCGACGTTTGGCAGGAGGCGTGCCCCGCCGAAGACCGTGATGAAGGCACCGGCCTCGCGCATCTGGTCTGTGCCGTTCAAGCGGTCCGTGATGGGGATCGACTCAGAATCGGCGCGGTTGCCGGCGAAATCAGCACCGAGTTCCGTCCGGTAGTCGCCATACGGGACGTAGTGGTAGGCGCCATCTCGGAAAATGCCCTGAACCGACCCGCCCAACCAGACCGGCCGGCCCTTCCCGAACGGACGCGTGATCACGGCCGTAGAAAGCACAGGATCGACGGGCCGGCTGCCCTGGGCATAGTACCCTGGATAGTAGGCGACATCGCTAGCGAGACGTGCCGCGTTGTCTGCGTAGCGCAGGTACGGGTAGATGGCTCGGTCTCGGCCCTCATGGGTCCCTCGAAAATCCAGATACAGCTGCCCTTCGGAATAATCGGCGAGGCGTGCTGGGTTGACTTGTAGGTCGAGCAGGGGGCTGTCGATCAGGCCTGGGGCGACGCTGCCAAAGTTGCCTAAGCCGTACGGGTTGATGAACGTGGGCCGGAAAAAGAAATCGGCTCGTTCGAAGCCTTGTTCGAGGGGCTGGTTATTCCAGATCTGGGCGTGCGCCACTGGGGCAACCAGCAGCACGAGCAGGAAGGCACGAAGCATCACGGATGGGGTGAAGTGGCGTGAGGGAAGAGGACCGTGCGGCGAAGGCGCTTGAGGCTAGCGGGCCGGCCTATTCAGACGCCGAAACCAGAACGTAGCCGTCCGCGGTTTTCCGGTAGCGCAAGCCGTGCGAGCGGGAAATGGCCGTCAGCAGATCTTCGATGGAGGCCGGTGCCGGCCCGATGTAGGTGAAGCGCGTCGCTTCGGCATTCGGGACGTCGAGTGTGATGGTGTGCTCGTACCGCCGCTCCAGTTCAGCCGCGACGAGCGGCAGGGGCACGTCGACCAGGTCAAGCCCGCCGGTCCGCCACGCCAGCCTGGCCTCGACGGACCGGTCGATGAGCGCGATGTCCGAGCCGTTCGCACGGGCGACGTTGCCCGGGACGAGTTCGAGCCGGCGTCCGGTCTCTGCAGCAAACTCGACGCGTCCGGTCTCCAGCGCGACCGTCGTCTCCGCCTCGTCTGGCCAGGCGCGTACCCCGAACGTCGTGCCCAGCACGGTCACGTCGGCATTGAACGTCTCAACGACGAAGGGCCGGCTCGCATCGTGCGCGACATCGAAGTAGGCCTCGCCGGTGAGCCGGACCGTCCGAACCTCAGCAAAGTCGGAGGTGGGTGTCAGCGTAGCGCCGGGGGCCAGCTCGACCGTCGAGCCGTCTGGCAACACCGCAGCAGAGCCATCCGTGCTCCTGGCCGTGAAGGCGCTCATGCTGGGCTCTGCGTCTCCGGCTGTGCCCCACCATCCCAGGCCAACCGCCATCAGGAGAGCTACCGCGGCTGCGGCGGCCATCGCCTGCCACCGGAGCAACCGCATGCGTGCCGGCCGTGCCGGCATACGGTCTGCCACAGGCTCGCTCGCCGTCTTTTTTTCAAGGTCGACGGCGGCCATTACCCAGTCGGCAAAGCCGACCTCGAAGCGAGAGACGCGGGAGCCGGCCACAGCCGAGCGGAGGGCGCGTAGCTCATCCCACATCTGCCGCGCCTCGTCAGACGTAGCCAGCAGCCGGTCGAGTTCTCCCCGTTCGACAGGGGACAACTCGCCGTCGAGCGCGCGAGTCATGAGTTCAAACATGTCGGTGATCCGTTGGGTGGATACGTCGTAAAGAGGAACGCGTCATGGACTGAATTCATCCAGGTGGGGGCCCAAGATTTCCTTCAGCGCGCGCTGCGCCCGGCTGAGCCGTGAGAGAACCGTACCGACGGGGACGTCGAGCAGATCAGCCGTTTCGCGCGTCGAATACCCTTCGACGAGGCGAAGGACGAGGACGGCGCGATGATCAGGACTGAGCCGGCTGATGGCCTGCCGAACTACCGCCGCCTGATCCGCTGCATCAGCCGCGTGCTCCTCATGGACGGCCGGCTCATCGAGAACGAGGTTCTCGTTGTCCCGGCTCACGAAGCGCTGCCGTTGGCGTTGCCGCCGTTTGATGGCATTGAGCGAGAGATTGATGGCGATGCGGGTCAGGTAGGTACCAATGCTGCTGTCTCCGCGAAACCGGTTCAGGTTGCGGTAGAACCGCACGAACGTCTCCTGCCCAACATCGTCGGCTTCCGCCGAGCGCCCCAGCATACCGATGGCCGTAGCCGCCACCTGGCCCTCGTACCGAAGCACGAGTTGCCGGAAGGCCGGCCCGTGGCCGGCGCGGGCCTGCTGAAGGAGCTGTTCGTCTGTGGGCAATGGAGAAGGACTGTGTTAGAGCCGGGTGCATTGGCACCGGAATTATGATTTGGGATTTATGATTTATGAGGAACGGTGTGGTCTAGGCAAATCGGTCCGCACAGCTCGTTCTCAGCCAAGCTGACAGCGTTTGACAATGGCGCAAGCGAAGCGGGCTAACCTTCATAAGTCCCAATTCATAAATCATAATTTCCCAGTTCTGCCCAGCTTAGACATCCGAATCAATCATCGTATTCCATGCTGCCTCTGTTGCCCCTCCGCTACCGCCGTTCTACTTTCCCGCCGCTCCTGCCCATTCGCTGAGTCGATGAAACAACACCTATTCGTCTTGCCGTGTTGCGCCGATGTGCCGGCGTTTTTCGAGGCGAAAGCAAGATATGCCCTCGAGATGCTCCTGGGCCCGCTCGGGATCGTCCCTCGGTGGGTCCAGCGCTCGGAGCTGACGACGCGGGGCTTGTACTACGGTATGGAGCCGGACGGATTGCCCGGCGGCGTCGTGGGGATTCCGTTTCACGCGAGCACCCTCGGATACTTCGCCTCGGGCCGGATGTACGAGCCGGCGGATGCCCGGTGGCGGCAGTGGGGCGGTTGGCCCTGGCCAGTCCTCTTCCCGCTCGTCGGTGTCGATGGCGAGTCCGATGATCTGATCGCCTCCACGTTTTTTTGGCTCGCCGGCTGGCAGGAGCACACGAACCCCGTCCGTGACCGCCACGGCCGCTTCGCCTACGCCGACTCGCTCCAGCGCCGCTTCGCCATCGTCGACCGGCCTGTGGTGGATGCCTACCGGCTGATGCTCGCCGACACCTTGCGCAGCTACGGCATTCCCGTGGGGCAGCGCACGTGGGCTGGCAAGGAGTGGGCGGTCTGCCCGACGCACGATGTCGATTACCTACGCAAGTGGCGGCCCGGCATCGTGTACCGCGAGTTGGTCGAGTACGGTGTGTTGAACCGCCGCAGGGTCCCGCTGCGTGAGCGAGCGCAGCGCGTGAAGGCGTCGGTCCAGAGCTGGCTCGGGCCTCGGGATCCCTACACGATGTCGCTGCGCCGCATGATCGAGGCCGAACATCGGCGCGGCATCACAGCGACCTATTTTGTCAAAACGGGCGCTCACCGCCCGTACGATCCCGCATATGCCCTGCATCATGGCGAAGGCCGGCAGCGCCTCTGGGATTTGCAGGCGAAGGGCTTCGAAATCGGACTGCACCCCACGTATTTTGCCGCCTCGCACGCCGGCTACATGGGCGCTGAAGCGCGGATGCTCAAAGACATCACTGAACGCTCCGCGCGGTCGGTTCGCCAGCACTACCTCTGTTTCGATCCCGACGTCACGCCTCGCCTTCATGAGCAGACCGGGTTCAGCTTCGACTCGACCCTCGGCTTTGCCGATCAGGAAGGCTTCCGCCACGGCACTTGCCACCCATTTCGCCTCTACGATATCCGGGAGAACCGTCCGTATGGCCTGGTCGAGTTTCCTCTGATCATCATGGAAGCCACCCTGTTCAACCGCCGGCACCTCGACACTGGGGAGGCGCTGACGGTCACGCGCAACCTCATGGATACTTGCCGGCGCTTCCGAGGCGTCTGCACGATCCTCTGGCACGAAATCATCTACGACCCGATCGATTGCCCCGGCTGGGCAGATCACTTCGAAGGGACCCTCGACCTCGCCCTCGAAGAAGACGCCTACATTGCCAGCATCCACGATATCTGGGACAGCCAGGGGATGGCGGGAGTTTGATGTGGCAGAGGTTGCGGGGTGGCAGATGTGGCAGGGTTGTTTGCCACACTGCCACACCTGCCACACAGCCACACCATGTGGCAGATGTTGCAGAGTGGCAGATGTGGCAATTATCTGGCCGTCAACCACCCAACCACCCAACCACCCAACCACCCAACCACCCAACCACCCAACCACCCAACCACCCAACCACCCAACCACCCAAC
>JBCDHV010000243.1:0-6102 GCA_038749615.1 Bacteroidota bacterium | reverse complement strand
TGCCGGCAGGCCGGAGGGCATCGGTGGCCTCGGTACCAGAGCCGGCTCCCCAGATGTCGCTCTTCGAAGCAGACCCGGCAGCGCAGGAGATCCTGAACGCCGTGCGCGCGCTAGACCCGAACCGGATGACACCGTTGGAGGCGCTGCTGAAGCTCGTGGAGCTGCGCGAGCGGGCGGGCTAGGGGCCAGCCGGCGGTGCGCCGGGGAGGGGGTCCGACCCCCTTCGCAAAATTTCCACATACGCGACCATTGCAGGAATTCCACCAAACCATTTCGCAACCGCATCCGCGGGCACCCAGTCTGTGTGCCCGCAGATTAGATCGTGCCAGCTGCTAAAGGAGTATGTCGTGTAGTCGTCGGTAAAGCCATGCAGTTCTGGGTTCACATTGATGTAGTAGACAAGGTGCCTCAGATAACGCTCGTCGTGCACGTGTTTTCGCTGTGGCTTTGGAGCAAACAAACTTCCTCGCCGACCGTGCCGATGATTCACATAGACGACGTAACTCAGCACGAAGCGCCTAAACCTTTCAGTAATAATGTCATGTACCGATACCTTGACGTTCGTCATACTGTCTTTCAACGCCGCCTTGTAAACGTCCGCTGCATCCCGCACCCGAACTAGCAAATGGTAGTGATTTCCCATCATGCAGTACGAGCAGACTTCCATGTACTCGTCTAGGTAGTAACGAAGTTTGGCAACAAAGACATGGTAGTCGCGCTCGTCCTGGAAGGTGACATCCCGGTTGTTGCCTTGGTTGTAGACGTGGTAGAACTCACCGTCCACAAATTCAGGGAGTGGTTTTCGCATCTTTCCGTAGGTTGGTGCCTACTTGGACATGCGTAAAAGCGTCTAAAATTGGGCAACTTTTTCCGACCGTTGGGGGGTCCGACCCCCTCCTCCAAAGATTCACACTCATGCGCCTTTTTCTCCTCACGCTCCTCCTTGCCACCACCGCCCTCGCCCAGAAGCCGGCGCTCGATCATGACGCCTATGATGTCTGGAACCGGCTCTACGAACACGACATCTCGCCCGATGGGCAGTGGACGTTCGTAGTCGCGGGGCCGGAGGACCAGGACCGGATGCTCCACGTCGTTTCGGCCGATGGGGAGACGCGCTATGCGATTCCGCGTGGGTACAACGCCCGCTTCGCGCCAGATCAGCCGGCACTGGTGTTCAAGATCAAGGCGCCAAAGGACTCGACGCTGGCTGCCCAACGCGCCGGCAAAAGCGGCGACGCCCTGCCAAGCGACTCGCTAGGCATCCTTTCCCTGACTACTGGAGAAGTCACGAAACGGGCAGGGGTCAAGGCGTTCGCCCTTCCCGAAGAAGCCGGCGGGGTCCTGGCGTATCATCTCGCGAAGGCGGAGCCCGACACGGCCTCGACCGACTCGGCAGACGCCGCACCCATGCCGAAAATCAAACCCAAGAAGGGCGCACCGAAGAAAGCTACCGGCACGCCGCTGGTCCTGCATTCCCTCGCCGACGGCGCGGAGTCCCGGTTCGACGATGTCGTGTCCTTCGCGCTGTCGCCCAATGGAACGTGGCTGGCGTTCGCGGCAGCAAGCGCGGACTCGACGGCCGATGGAGCGTTCGTGATTCGGACCGCCGGCTCTACGCTGGAACCGCTGCTCGCCGGTGCGGGCGATTACACGCACCTCGCCTTTGATCAACAGGAAGAGCAGGTCGCGTTTCTCTCCAACACGGAATCGTTCACCGCCGACGCGCCACACTTCATCCTGTATCACGTGCTGCTCGCCGAGCGGCCGGCGATGGCTCTTGCCACGCCTGAAACGCCGGGCGTCCCCGCCGGCTGGGGACCCAGTGAGCATGGCGAGGTGGCCTTCTCGGAGTCGGGCGAACGGGTGATGTTCGGTACCGCGCCGCTGCCTGAACCCAAGGTGGACGACGAGCGTGCCGACAGCGAAAAGGCCAACGTCGAGGTGTGGACTTGGAAGGATCCGCTCCTGATGACGATGCAGAACAAACGGCTCGAAACGGAGCGCAAGCGGACGTACCTCGCCGTGGCCATGCCGGCTGATGGGCGTGTGGTTCAGCTTGCTGATTCGACCGTCCCCGATGTCACCATTCCGATGAAGGGCGACGCCGAGATGGCTCTCGGGACATCGAACCGGCCGTACCAGATGGAGATCTCTTGGGACTGGCCGGGCTACCGGGACGCGTACGCCGTCAACGTCGAAACGGGGCAGCGCCGGCTCCTGCTCGAAAAGATTCAGAGCGGAATCCAAGCCTCTCCGACAGGAGCCTACGCAGCCTGGTGGGATGGAGAGGCCGGCGCGTGGATGGCAGTCTCCCTAGTGGATGGCGACCCCATCGATCTGACGGCAGACATCGACGTGCGCTTCGATAACGAGGAGCACGACTGGCCTTACCGGCCCAACCCCTACGGCTCGGCCGGCTGGACAGAAGACGACCGGTTCGTGGTGTACGACCGATTCGATCTCTGGGCACTCGACCCTGAAGGCGCTTCCCCGATGCTGCTCACCGAAGGACTCGGCCGGGAAGAAGGGCTCCAATTCCGGTTCGTCGACCTCGACCGAGACGAGCCTGTGCTGCCCGATGACTTGTTGCTGTACACGTTCGACGATGCCACCAAGAGCGCCGGCTACTACGAAGCCGATTCCGATGAGGTCGAGACGCCTGAACGGCTCGTCTTCGGGCCGTATCGCTTTGGGCGAGTCAAGAAGGCCAAGAATGCCGATCAGCTCGTCTACACGCGGGAGTCGTTCGAGGAATTTCCGAACCTGTGGACGGGATCAGACGAATTCGAAGACACCGAGCGACTGACCGACCTGAACCCGCAACAGGCCGACTACAACTGGGGCACGGTCGAACTCGTCGAGTGGACCTCGACGCACGGCGATGACCTGCAAGGCATGCTCGTGAAGCCGGAGAATTTCGACCCGGCCAAGGAGTATCCGCTGATGGTCTACTACTACGAGAAGTCCTCTGACAACTTGCACCGGCACTGGACGCCGGAAGCCCACCGGTCGATCATCAACTTCTCGTTCTACGCGAGCCGGGGCTACCTCATCTTCATTCCGGACATCCCCTACCGCATCGGCTACCCGGGTGAGAGTGCGTTGCACGCCGTGTTGTCCGGCACAATGCACGTCGTAGGTCTCGGCAACGTCGACCGCGACCGCATCGGGATGCAAGGGCACAGTTGGGGCGGCTACCAAGCGGCTTACCTCGCCACGCGGACGAACCTCTTCCGCGCCATCGAAGCCGGCGCGCCAGTGTCGAACATGTTCAGCGCCTACGGCGGCATCCGCTACCGGACTGGCATGAGCCGGATGTTCCAGTACGAGCGGACGCAGAGCCGGATCGGCGGGACGATGTGGGAGATGCCGCTGCGTTATATCGAGAACTCCCCGATCTTCTGGGCAGACAAAATCGAGACGCCCCTGCTAATCATGCACAACGACGAAGACGGGGCCGTGCCGTTCACGCAGGGCGTCGAGTTGTTCGTGGCGCTTCGCCGGCTCGAAAAGCCCTCGTGGCTCATCAACTACACCGGCGAGCCGCACTGGCCCACCACGTTCCCGAACAAGCGCGACTGGGCCATCCGCATGCAGGAGTTCTTCGATCATTACCTCATGGATGCTCCGGCACCGAGTTGGATGACCGAGGGCGTACCGGCGCTGAAGAAGGACGAGGCCGAACGCGCGCGCGCGAGCTACTAGGCGGTCTTGGCTGTACGATATGGATCTAGAAACGCTATTTGCTGAGGCAGCTGCCCTGGACGGTGCGGAGCGCAATTCCTTTCTGGATACGCACGCACCGGCAGGCGAGCTGCGCCGAGAGGTCGAGGATTTGCTCGCGACCTACGATGACGAGCCGTTCTTCCTGGACGAGCCGGCCATCGAACTGCGTGCGTACACGGGCGATTTTCCGGAGGACGTGGTTACAGGCGATCTGTCTGGCCGGCATGTGGGGGGCTACCGGCTCGTGCGCCTCCTCGGGCGCGGGGGCATGGGCGAGGTCTACCTGGCCGAACGCGATGGCACCGATTTCAAGCAACATGTTGCGCTGAAGCTGATCAAGCGGGGCATGGACACGGCGGATGTCCTCCGCCGCTTCCGTACGGAACGGCAGATCCTCGCCACGCTCGACCATCCCAACATCGCCCGGGTGTACGATGCCGGCGTGACCCAAGAGGATACCGGCCTTCCCGGTGGGCTCCCCTACTTCGTCATGCCCTACATCCAGGGCCAGCCCATCGACGTGTACTGCAACGAGCGCAAGCTCAGTGTCTTACAGCGGTTGCGGCTGTTCGAGAAGGTGTGTGGGGCCGTTCATTACGCGCACCAAAACTTGATCGTCCACCGCGATCTCAAGCCGAGCAACATCGTCGTAGACGCGTCCGGCGAGCCGTTTCTGCTCGACTTCGGGATCGCAAAAATGCTGAACCCAGCACCGCAGTTCGATACCGTCGCCGAGACGCGGACCCATGCCCGGCTGATGACGCCGGACTTCGCCAGCCCCGAGCAAGTCCGTGGCTCCGCAGTAACGACGGCCAGCGACGTGTACGCCCTGGGCCTTCTGCTCTACTTGCTGCTCACGGGCCGGCGCGCGTACCACCTTGCCGGCCACAGTCCCGCAGAAATCGAGCGGATCGTCACCGAAACCGATCCGGTGCGGCCGAGCGTCGCTGCGGTTTCTCCCGGATCTGACGACGTCCCAGACGTGTCCACCCGCGCCACCCAGCGCAACACGAGCCCGGAACGGCTCCGAAAAGCGCTGCACGGCGATCTGGATACGATTCTGCGCATGGCCACGCGCAAAGAGCCGCACCGTCGGTATGCTTCGGCGCAGGCTCTTGCAGACGACCTCCGGAAGGTGCGCCTCCAATTGCCCGTGTCTGCACGAAGCGACACGTTCACGTACCGGGCCGGCAAGTTTGTCCGCCGGCACACGGTCGGCGTGGCCCTTGGAGGCTTGTTCGCGCTTCTCATCACAGGGTTCGGAGTCGTCTCGGCGCTACAGGCGAAGACGATTGCGGCCGAGCGTGACCGGGCACAGGAAGTCTCATCGTTTCTGGTAGAGCTTTTCAAAAACTCCGACCCTCGCCAGAGCGCGCAGGCCCCCAACTCGGCTCGGTACTTCCTCGACATTGGTGCGATGCGGCTCGAGAACGAACTCGCGGCCCAGCACGCCCTCCGCGCTGAGTTGCAGGAAGTGATGAGCCACGCGTATACGAGTCTCGGGCACTTCGAGGACGCGGAGGCCATGGCCCGGGAGAGCCTGGCTGCTAGTCTCACGGCAGACTCGGCTGACTTTGCCGGCCGCTCGGACGCCTTGATGGCACTCGGCCATTCGCTGTTCTACAAGGCGCTGTTCGATGAGGCCGAAGAGGTCTACCGGGAGGCACTTCGGCTCCGGCAACAAACGTACGGGCAACGCCACGCTTCCGTTGCTGAGGCGCTGAATCACCTTGCCAAGCCCATCAGCGCCCGCGCCGACTACGCCACGGCTTCTGCCCTTCTCGAACAAGCGTTGGCCCTTCGGACTGCGCTGCTCGGGGCGTCTCACCTGGCCGTTGCGGAAAGCCAGAACGATCTGGGGCAGGTGCTGTTTTTCAGTGGAGACGCCGAGAAGGCACTGCCTCTCCTTTCTGCTTCGCTGACCACCCGGCGCGACAAACTGGGCGACAACCACCCGGACGTAGCCGAAAGCCTGGACGACCTCGCGGCCGTGCTGAGTCAACTCGGCCAATACGACCGCGCCGAACCGCTGTACGCCGAAGCGCTCGATGTGCGGCAGTCGCTCTTTGGCGAATCGCATCTGGAAGTCGCCGAGAGTCTGTACAACTTGGCGCTCCTCAACCAGGCGCAGGGCGACCTCACACCGGCCGATTCGCTCATGCGGGCTGCGCTGGAAATGGACATTGAGCTCTTGGGCAACGCGCATCCCTACGTCGGGAATTGCTTCTATCACCTCGGAGCCATCGCCCGAGATGCCGGCCGGCTCAATGTGGCCCAGATGCGCTACCGGGACGCGCTGAAAATCTACCGAGGCAGCCTGCCCGAGACTCACCCGTTCATTGCCAATGCGCTGGTTGGCCTGAGCGACGCGCTTCT
>JBCDHV010000242.1:0-6107 GCA_038749615.1 Bacteroidota bacterium | reverse complement strand
GATGTTGTTTCGAATCGCGCCCATCGTGCTGCCCGTGCGGATCGGGGCGGCCGAGGTGCCGGCGCTCTGGATGAGCACCGAGTTGAACACGACATCAATGCTGCCACCGCTCACATCGATACCGGCCGTCACGGTGCCAGCGTGCCCTGAAACCATGTTATTGGCCACCGTGACCGGATCAACGCTGCCACGTACGTAGATCCCAATCGCCCCATCGGCCAAGTCGACCACATTGTCCGTGACCTCGGAGCCGGCGGCATTCGGCAACTCGAGGCCTCGGAAACTGCTGGTCGCCCAGATGGCATTGGTGAGCGTGTTGTTATCAACTTCGGCGTTTTGCCCATCGATCCAGACGCCGGCGCGTGTCTGCGCTTCGAACGTGTTGCCGATCACCTCGATGCCCTGTGAACCGGTTGGCGTGGCGGCTCCCCGAAAATCAACGCCGGCGTAGCCGTAGGTGAACGTGTTGTCTTGGAACCGATTGTCGTCGTTGCCTCTGTTCGACGCTGCTTCGTACACGAGCGAACTCGCATCGGAGTTCAGCCCGAGGAAGCCCAGTAGCGTGCAGTCTTTGACCGTGTTATTGGTCGCGCCGTTGCTCGATGAGACACTCTGGAAAACGATGAGCCGGCCGTTGGGGCTGGTGCCGGCGGCTTCGAAGGTGATGCCTTCAAAGGTGACGTGATCCGCCCCGAGGAGGCGAACCACCCAGTTGGCTGCGCTGGATTGGCCCGAGAATTCCCAGACGGTCGTGCCCGTCCCCTGGAACGTGACCGGTATATCAGCCGGCCCAAAGCGAGTAAACGAGTTGATCGTGACCTGTTCGTCGAACGCTCCTGCGGTCAGCTTGAAACTCACCTCATCTGAGACCCCGTTGGCGTTCAAATCCGCGACGGCATCTGAAATCGACAGGTAATCCCCACCGGGACCAATGGAGTATGAACCGGCAAGTTGGGCATGGGCAGAGCCGGCGCAGCAGATGAACACAGCGGCGAGAACGAAGCGAAACATGGCGGATAGCGTTTCGGGTGAGGCCTCTCAACATACAGACGACATTTCCGAACGAATGTGGTCATGCAACCGGTTTGGCCGGCACACCTGCTGCCCGCCTCGCTCATCGCCCATGGCCGAACACCCAGCCTTGCACCATATCCAGGGGCGACAAGACGCCGTCCAGGTTGTAATCGTACTGGATATCGTAGCCGGTGGCGGCCTGCCAGTTCAAGGCATCGGCCGGTGTCACCTGGCCGTTGGCGTCGCCGTCGCCAGGCCAGAGGCCGAGGTTCGACGAGAAGTGAACGCCCTGGCTGTTGGTCCCGAATGCCGGCGTCGTCGCGAAGTCGATCTCACCGGTGCCGGTGGAAAAATCGATGGGCACAGCAGACAAGACGTGGACGTGGTTTCGGGCGTTCAATTCGACGTAGTAGCTAGCCGCGGGCACGTCATAGGTTGGAAAGAGCAGAGGGTCCGAGACGCTCTGCACCAGGCCATCCTCTCCGATGAAGGCAACGCCTTCGGCCACCACTGTCATTGGCGGCGAGGCCGGGTCGCCGGTGAGCAGGCGGAGGTAGACCCAGTCGACGAGCGTGGGGTTTGCAGCGAAGAATCCGCTGGCCACGGCCTCGGTGCCGGCGTAATTCCACGGAGCGCCTGAGAACGGCTGGGTCAGTTCGAGCCGGCCGGCAGCGTTGAGCCCCGTCCGCATCGTGGCCGTCGGTGACACGTAATCCAGTGCCCCCAACAAGAAGGCGCGCGCGGCGAGCGTGACGTTGGTAGGCAGCGGCAAGGGCGTCGCAGCCTCGTCGGCTCCTCGGTACGTGTTGGCGGGGCGGGCATCGCCGTCGATGTCTTCGGGGACCAGCACGTTGGCACTCACGCTAAAATCAGCATCACCATCCGAGGCTCCGGTGAGGTGGAGATCGGTCAGGTCCCCACCGGCCAGCGCGAAGACTGGCGTTTTTTCGACCGAGCCGGCATCGAAACCGGTAGCCGTCTGAAAGGCCGCGAGTGTCGCATACGGCGTAGCCGTGTAATCGATGAGAGTCGAGCCCGACGCATCGTAGACATTGCTATCACTGGCTGTGATGTCCGCATTGAACGTCGCAGCCGGCCCGCCGCCCACGTTCACATAGACGTTGCCCTGGTTCGTGATATCGAGCGTACCCGTCGCGCCATTGATCCACAGCCCCGCCGTGGTGCTGTTCGCCGAGGTCACCCGGACGCTGTTGTGGCGAACATCCGCAAAGGGCGTCGCGAGCACGAGGCCTCCGATGGCATTCGCCCCACCGATGGCGATCATGTTGTTTGCGATGAGCCGGCGGCCAAGCACCGGCCCGCGGCGCCACAAGCGAACGCCTCGGTCGCCGTGGAGCACCTGCACCCGGTTGGCCGTGACCTGCGCGTCCGGCCCGTCGACTTCAATACCGACGTAGCCTGGCGACGACGACGACGCATCTTCGGCCGTATTGCCGTCCACAACGGCCTGGCGTTGATCCCGTAAGAAAATCGCGCTGTGGTATTGCCGGCTGAAGCTGTTGCCCTGCACTACGTTGCCGGCTGCTCTCGCTGCATCGTTTACACCGTCGAGATAAACCCCTCGGTAGCCGTCCTCGAAGGCGTTGTTCTCGATGCGGTTGGCCTCAGACAAGGCATTGGGCGCAAAGATCAAATCTGTGTCTGGGCTCGTGGAGCCAGGAATCGATTTCAGGGTGTTGCCACTTATGACGATCTCGTCGGCGTCGTCTAGTACGAGCAGCCGGCCGTAGGTGATCTGCAAGGACTGATCGAGCGACATGTCTTCGATGTTCACGCCGCTCACGCCGGCTAGCCGCAGCACCCAGTTGTCGAGCGCGCCGGCTGTGCTGTGCCGCCAGGTCGTCGCACCCGTGCCGGCCCCGGAGAACTCGACCCGGTAGCTCGGATCGTTGCGGTGAAACGGGAAGAGCGAAACCGGCTCGTTGAAGGTGCCGGCATCGAGGCTGAACGTTACGTCGCCGGCCACGCCGAGCGCCTGTAAGGCATTGACGGCCTCGGTAATCGTCGCGAAATCCGATCCGCCGCCCCCCACCGTGTAGTTCCCACTGAGCCGGTTGAAGCTCGCCCCAATCGCAGAAGCGCCCTTGTAGGTCACCGTTGCGCGGCCCGCGCCGTCAAAGTCTTCGAGTACCTCGGCAAGACGCGTAGCAGCCAGCGCGGGATCGCCGTCGGATGACGCCCCGAGGCGGAGATCGGCCTCGGTGTCAGCCGAGGAAAACGAAACAGAGGTGGCTACCGTGCCGGCATCGAGGCCTGTGCCGGCCTGGTACGCGCCGAGACTCGGGTACGACACGCCGTCGTAGAGCGCCACGACGGCCCCGGTAGTGTAGAAGAGGTTGTTCTGCAGCACACTGGCCGGGTCGAACGGATCTTCATCGACGTACAGCACGGGGCCTCCATTGTCGTTGACGAACATGTTGTGCTCCATTCGGTAGCGCTTGGCCGGCTACGTCGAGCTGGAACCATCCACCTCGACGACCCGGGGCGCGTTCGAGCTTGTGCCCACGCGCACAGTATTGTGGAGGAAGTCGATGTCGCCGCTTCGCAGCAGCAGCCCGGCCCGCGCGTTCGGGCCGGCGATATAAATCATATTGTTGATGAACGGCCCGGCCCCTAAAAAGGCCTGCACGCCCGATTCGCCCTGGGTCACCAAAAACTGATTGTCCCGCACCTCGGTGTCCCGGTCGGCATAGAGGCCCGTGTAGACGTTCAGCGAAGCCGCTCCATCGGCGAAGAAGTTGCCCTGGATCAACCCTACGCTCAAGAAGCCGGATGTAATGGCTGCGACCTTTTGCCCCAAGCACCGATTGCCCTCGACAACAGCCTTGGAGCCGGGCGTGCCGCCGGCATCGAGCCGGAGGGCATAGGCAGCCTCCAACATGGTGTTGTTCGCGATCCGTGTGTGTTCGTTCGGGCCGCGCTGGTCCACGATGAGCGCGCTGCTGTTGAGCCCGTTCAAACCCGGAATCCCCTCGAACGTGTTCTGCTCGATCTCGATGTGATCGGCCAGATCGAGTTGGATGACAGTGCCGTTGTCCAGCTGGGCCGACTGGTCGAACCTGAAGCCGGCAATCCGGACGTAGCTCGTCTCGCGCAGACGGATGAGCCAGTTGTTCGATGCGCCGGACCCAGAGTGCGTCCACACCGCCAGCCCGCTGGTCTCCGCCTCGAACGTCACGAGATCGTCCAGCGCAACTGTGCGCGTGATCGTACCGATGGTGATCTGCTCGTCGTAGGTGCCGTTTCGGACGCGGAAGGTGACGGGCGCGCTGGCTCCCAGATTCGTGATGGCGAACGCGGCGGCGGTGAGCGTCGGATAGTCGGGGCTCGTACCGCCGACGGTGTAGGTGCCGGCCAGCGGCGCAAAGGGTGTTGCGGCCTCGTCGGCTCCCAGGTAGGTCGTCGTGCCGCGTGCATCGCCGTCGTAGTCCGTGAGCACAGCGGCCAAGCGAGGGCCGGCCAGCGCTGCATCCCCCACTGACGAGCCGGCAAGGTGCAGATCGAACGCGCCTGTCGCCAGGGTAAACGTGACGGGCACGGACCGAGCGTTCACGTCGAGGCCTGTCGCTGCCTGATAGTCGGTCAGCAACGGGAACGACACGCCGCCTTCTTCCGCGAGTGTAGCTCCAGTGGTGTAGTACACGTTGTGATCGGCGGCCACTAGGTCGCCATCCGTGGCGATGCTGAGAGCCAGCCCGCCGCCTTCGTTTGTGACGAGGTTATTGTTGAGCGAGACCCCAGAGACCGACACGCGCACGCCGGTTGCCGTCGCGTTCGCCGAGGTCACCCGGATGCTGTTGTGCGCCACCGTGGCCCCACCGGTCGACATGCGCAGGCCGGCTGCGGCGTTCGGCCCGTCGAGCGCGATCATGTTGTTGCGTACCGTCTCGCTAGCGCCACCCGAACTGTTGATCATGCGGATTCCATCTGAGCCCTGTGAGACTCGAACCCGGTTGGTTTCCACGAGCGCGCCTGGGCTCCCCACCACCAACCCGACGAAGTTGGATCCAGACGTGGCCGAATCGATCACGTCGTTGTCGAGCACGCGGCTGGTGGATTGATCTTCGAGCCATGCGCCGGCCCGGCCTTGGCGCAGGAAAACATTATCCTCGACTACGTTGCCGGCTGCTCGGTTGGCAGCCGAGACGCCTTTGAGATAGACTCCGTAGCCTCCGTCCTCAAAGATGGAATCCTCGAACCGGTTATTCTCATCATTGGCCGACGTCTCGTCCCCAAAGACCAGGGCGGCATCCAGGCTCGCGCTGCCGGCGATGCCCCGTAGCGTGCAGCCATCGACAGTGATGTGACGAGCCCCCTTGAAGGCCAGCACCCGCCCGTAGGTAGTCTGCGCCGACTGGTCGAACACGATCCCTGCGAACGAGACGTAGCTCGCCTCTATGACTTGGACGACCCAGTTGTTTGAGGCGTCGGCCTTCGCGCCGACCCAGGTCACTTGGCCGGCATTCTCCGGCGTGAACACGACGGCAGCATCTGGTGCGCCGGAACGCGGAAAGCCCTCGATGACCACCTGCTCGTCGAACACGCCGTCTTCGAGCAGAAACGTGACAGGATCACCGATGCCTTCCGAATTCAGCTGATCGACGGCGTCGTTGATCGACGGAAAATCGCCATTGGGCCCCACCGTGTAGGTCCCAGACAGTTGGGCGTAAGCGGCCGGCACGAGAGAAAACAACAGAACACAGACAAACCGAAGCGTCATCAGTGGTGGACGGTGCGAGAGCAGGGTGGAGAGACGAGATGAGATACGGGGTCTACCAGGTATACAGACGCCATTTTACCCCATCGTTGGTCATCGATCTTCTGGAGATAGCATCTTCGGAAGACCAGCCGCGTTATATTCACCCGTCCCTTTTTGCCCGGTGGTTCAGACCTCTTACCCCATGTCCGCCCCACCTGATGGCACGGTCACACAAATGCTCAACCGGCTCCATGCCGGCGAGCAGGAAGCCCTCGATGACCTCGTGCCCATGATTTACACGGAACTCCGCCAAATGGCGCGGTGGCAGATCCGTAAGCAACACCGCGACCTCACGCTCGGTGCTACCGATCTC
>JBCDHV010000241.1:0-6192 GCA_038749615.1 Bacteroidota bacterium | reverse complement strand
TGCGCAGTGATCCCACAGTCGAGCGCCACGATGAGGGTTGCGCCGCAGTTCTTGGCGTAGTCGATGCCTGTTTTTCCAAGCCCGTACCCGTCTCGAAACCGATGCGGCACGAAGAACACTGGATCGAGCCCTTGGTCACGCAGAAACGACGTCATCAGCGCCGTTGAGGTCACGCCATCGACATCGTAATCGCCGTAGACCAGCACCCGTTCGCCCGCACGGATCGACCGAGTCAGCCGTTCGGCTGCCGGTTCCATGTCGGTCATCAGGAAGGGGTCGTGCAGGGAATCGAGGGAAGGCCGGAAGAAGCGCCGCGCCTGGTCGAACGTCTCCACGCCGCGCGTGCACAACACGTGAGCAAGCGGGCGGGGCATGTCGTTCAGCTCGTGCTGAAGCCGGCGTACAACCTCTTCCTTCCCCTCCGTCGAACGCAGCGTCCAGCGGTATGTGGTCATGGGGCGTGTGGGGATCGCAGTAGTGGGTAATCCTAAAAGTAGCCCCAGCCCGCTAAAGATTCTACCACACAGGAATTTCGCCCAGCGGGGGCTCACTCGCGTTCGCGTGGCGGGTGAACGGGTAGCAAGTAGCAAGTGGTTTTCTGTAAGTAGATGGTTTCGACAAAGACCGTCCACCTGCTACTCGCCACTTGTTCACTCGCCACGCGAACGAAGTGAGCCGATCACGCCCATCATTCGGCCGGTGTGGCCGTGTTCGGCGCGGTGGGAGAAGAAGCGGTCCAGGTTGCCGGCTGTGCAGGCGTTCTCGGTTTCGATGTGCGATTCTGGAAGACCCAGGCTGGTCAGTTCTGCGCGCAGCACGGCCGGCAAATCGACGTGCGGTTTTGGCCACGACGGCCGGCGGATGACACACGCGGGATCAAACTGTGCCGCCACCTCCTCTCCCACCTCGAACCGGTCGGCCGAAATGCAGGGCCCGATGTAGGCCCGGATGTCCGCGGCCTCGGCCCCCAGCGTTTCGAGGGCTCGAACCGTCGCCGTCACGATGCCCCCTGCTGCGCCCCGCCAGCCGGCATGGCACGCCCCCACTGCCCGGGCATCGGGCGCGGCTAGCAAGACGACTGCACAATCTGCTGCCCCAATCGTCAGCGCGAGCCCCGGCGTCCTTGTGACGATCCCATCGGCCTCGATCACCCGCTCAGACGGCGCATCGACCTGCACGACGCGGCGTCCGTGCACCTGCTCCAGCACTACGCTGTGTGCTGCATCGAACCCGAGCGAAGCGAGCACCCTACGCCGGTTCTCTCGCACCAACGCCTCGTCATCCCCGACGTGAAGACCCGTGTTCAACGATGCAAACGCCCCACGACTGACGCCGCCGGCCCGCGTCGAAAAGCCGGCAGCCACAGGTAACCCATCAAACACCCTAGGTCGGATCATCATCGCAGTCTATATCACAGTCTACCTGTGCGTTTCAGCATGGCTACCCCCCGTAAAGACGTAGCACGCTACGTCTCCGCATCGCCCCGATCTACTTCTCCGCATCAGATGAGGCGTCCACGCCGCCGTCCAGCACTCGCCGAACCACATCCAACGGCATCGTCTGCCCGGTCCACTGGACGTACGCCGCAGCCGCTTGGCCGACAAACATGTCGAGGCCGCTCTGGATGGCCGCGCCGGCCGCTTCGGCTAGCTGGAGAAAGCGCGTGCGCCGCGGCGTGTACACGAGGTCGTAGGCGAGGTGGTGCGCCTCAAAAGTCGTCCACACACTCTGGGTATCATGCGGCGTCATCCCCACAGATGTCGCGTTCACCAAGAGCCGGCTCGACGCTACGGCCGGCCCGGCTTCTGTGATCGGAACCACGTCTAAAGCCGATGCAGCGTCATGGGGCGCGAGGTCTCGGGCGAGCGCTTCGGCCCGTGCTGGTGTGCGGACAGCCAGCGTCAGCCGGCTCGGCTCGAACGTAGTCAGCAGTCCATAGACGGCCGCCCGGGCTGCCCCGCCAGCTCCGAAAATCACCATTTCGCTCCCCATCAGGTCGTGCTCTTGGGGTAGCAGGGGAGCCAGAAAGCCGGCGGCATCCGTGTTGTCGCCGTACATCGATCCATCAGGCCAGCACACGATGGTGTTGACGGCTCCGATCGCTGTGGCTGCCTCGCTCAGTACATCGAGATGCGGAATCACCGCTTCCTTGTGGGGCACGGTCACGTTCGAGCCGGCAAAGCCGAGTGCCCGTAAGCCCGCCACGGCGGCACCGATATGCTCCGGCTCCACAGCCAGCGCGACGTAGCAAAACGGCAACCCTTGCGAGGCGAACGCCGCGTTGTGAATCAACGGCGACCGTGAATGCTCTACAGGCCATCCCAGCAGGCCCACCGGCCGAGTCCGAGCGTCAATCATACCCAACTACCCAACCAAAAACTGCCAACCGAACCCTAGTCCAGCCAGAGCATGTGCCGCACCCGTCGGTCGCGCGCCAGATCGGGGTAGGCTTCCATGAACAGGTCCCGCTTCGTCACGTCGAGCCGGATCGAATTGCGGAAGGCCTTCATGCTGTCCTGAATCTTGCCCAGCATCAACAACGATTGGCCGCGTCCGAAATGAGCACCACTGCTCTCAGGTTGCAGCCGCAGGGCACGCTCATAGGCGTTGAGCGATTCTTCGAAGCTGTGGCATTCCAACAACGTCTCGGCCAGGTCGAGCCATGCGTCGAGGTGCGTCGGGTCGATCGAAAGGACGTGGTGGTAGGCTTCGAGGGCCTCGTCTAGCAGGCCGGCGTTGTAGGCACTGTCGGCACGGGCGTACCAGAACTCGGTGTCTTTGGGCCGGATCCGAACCGCGTGCTTGAAGCAGTGCAGTGCGTTGAGGTGCCGGCCGAGTGCGTCGTAGCAACACCCCATGCCGTAGTGCGCATCTGCATACTCCGGTTCGATGCCCAGGGCAAGGTCGAAGTACCGGAGGGCCTCTTCGTATTGCTCCAATTCCTCGTATGCGGAGCCGATGTTGTAGAACGTAGCGGCGTCTTCCCGCTCGTGCATGAGGACCTGCTTGTAGCTCTCGATCGCTTCCTCGAAGCGGCCCAGATTCAGCAGGGCATTGCCCCGGTTGTAATGCGCCGAGGAGAAGCTGTCCTGGATGGCAATGGCCATTTCGTAGGCATCCACCGCCTCGGCATACCGGCTGAGCCGGCTCAGCACGATGCCCCGGTTGTACCAGGCATTCTGCGAGTATGGATCGATGTCGATCTGCCGCTCATAGCAGGTCAGGCTTTCCGGAAGCCGGCCGAGCAAATCGTAACAATAGCCGAGTTCGTACCAGACATCGGGGTGCTCCGGATCGCGTTCGGCGGAGGCTTCGAACAGACTGGCCGCCTCGTCGAGCCGGCCGAGCTTCGAAAGCGTAATGCCTCGGTGAAACGGCGCGTCGGAACTGAGCGGGTCGATGGTCAGGACGCGGGCGTAGGCCTCGAGGGCTTCTTCGAAGCGGCGCAGATGGTCGAGCGTAATGCCTCGGTTGAGGTTCGTCTCGCCATCCATCGGGTTGATCTCTAGCGCACGCTCGTAGGCTCCTAGGGCTTCTTCGTGGCGCTCGACGTGATTGAGCAAAATCCCACGCCGCAACCACGCATCAGACGAGTACGGCTGCGCAGCTAAAATCCGGTCGACGACCTCCAGGGCATCCTCGAACCGCTCCTGCTCGAAGTAGAACGACGCAATGTCGTCGAGGGTGTCGGAGTCGAAGTACGCACCGCTGTCCGTGCGCAAGCTTCGTTCGTAAGCTTCGATGACGTCGTTGAGCCGGCTGTTGCCGACGGGATCATCGAAATCTTCGAATCCGAAAAACTCCATACGAGAGAGCCTGTCAGTGAGAGAGAGGGGACAGCGGGCGAAGGCGACATCAAAGTATAGCACAGTTGCTCACCGCCATGCAAACGGGCTAGCGCGTGATGTAACGGTAGCCAGCAAAAAAACGAGAGCGCTTTGGCACAGTTCCACGGCCGGCCTGCGTGTCACCCCCTTCACACCAGTCTTCGCACCGTATTCGGCAGCAGCCCTCATGGCGAAAGCCCCTAGGATGCAAAGTTAGACTGTCGAAGAAATGCGTAGTGTGGCAGATCGTAGCTTGGTTCTGGCTCCAAAGAACCCCCATACCAGCTCTTCATGTTCATCTCGTTCGAGGGCATCGACGGAAGCGGCAAGAGTACGCAGATTGCTAGGCTGAAGCGCCGGCTTGAAGACGCCGGCCGGAGGGTCGTCACGGTCCGCGAGCCGGGCGGGACTCCGCTGTCCGAGCACGTGCGCGCCCTGCTTCTCGATCCAGCGCTCGACATTGCCCCTTTCGCCGAGCTTTTGCTGTTCTCGGCCGCGCGCGCTCAACTCACCGAGCGTGTCATCCGCCCTGCGCTCGGTGAGGGTACCATCGTCATCGCCGATCGGTTTTTCGACTCCACCGGCGCGTACCAGGGAGCCGGCCGCGCCGTCGCCGAGCCGGACTGGGTGCGCCAGTTCAGCGAGCGCGTCACCGGCGGCCTCGTGCCCGACCGGACCTACTGGCTCGATTTGCCCCTGGCTGAGTCCATCGAGCGCCGAGGCCACCGCTCGGCCGACCGCATGGAGCAAGCCGGCGCGGACTTCTTCGCCCGCGTCGCCGAGGCCTACGCCCGCTTCGCCCAAGCCGAACCCACCCGCTTCCACCAAATCGACGCCACCCTTCCTCCGGAACGCATCCACACCCAAATCTGGACCGACCTCCAATCCCTAAAACCCTCCTAACCTTCCCCCTCGATCCTTCCCCCTTAATCCTTCACCCTGTCCCCTTCCCCCTTCACCCTGCTCCCTTCATCCCGAAAAGGAACAGCCACGAAGCCCGGCCCGTACATGTGGGCCTTTCAGAAAAGAAGACGTAGCACCGCATGCCCGATACACCTTCACCCGAAGCCCGTCCACGTACCGCGCGTCACAGCGAGGTCCGGGGCATCTTTCAGGCGTATTTAAAGGACAGCAACTTGCGGCAAACGCCTGAACGGTTCGCCATTCTCGATGCTGTGTACGAGACCGAAGGCCACTTCGATGCCGACGAGCTGTACCTGAAGTTGAAAGAAAGTGGTACCCGCGTCAGCCGTGCGACGGTCTACAATACGCTTGATTTGCTTCTCGGCTGTAATCTGGTAGGAAAGCATCAGTTTGGGCAGAACCAGGCCAAGTACGAGCGTGCCTACAGTTACTGGCAGCACGACCATCTGATCTGCATCGACTGCAACGAAATCTTCGAGTTCTGCGACCCGCGGATTCACGGCATCCAGGAAATGGTTGCCGGCATCTATGAGTTCAACATCAAGCACCACTCGCTTGAGATGTATGGCCATTGCGCGCGGAAATCCTGCCAGAACAAGGAGAGCGAGGCGGTAGACAAATGACGTGCACCCATCGTATACTGTGTCACCCCACCCCTGGCCGGCCTTAGCCGACGCATTCTCGGACGCATCGTGAACTCCCGTCTCCTGCATCTAAGTCTAATTCTCGTTGTGACGCTTGTGAGCGTCGCTGCGGTCTCGGCTACGCTGCGTCTGAGTCGGTTTGATGCGCGGACGTCGGGCTCGGACATCGTGGTTGCGTGGCAGGCTAGCATCGAGACCTCCGTCGATGCCTACGTCGTGGAGCGCAAGAGCGCCTATGACGTGCAGTTCAAAGACATGGAGCGTGTCCGGTCTCACGGCCCAAACAAGCTCTACCAGTTTACGGACGAACGGGTGTATGAGGCCCAGCCCGGGCAGGAGACGCCCCTGGGCGAGATCATCTACTACCGTCTTCGTGTGCTGAACGATGATGGCAGCATCACCGTCACAGACCCCATCTCGGTTGATTACACCCCCACAGCCATCCGGCGCACGTGGGGCAGCATCAAGGCGATGTTCCAGTAGACCAAGTCAGGTTGTGGGATACCTCGGCACATCATCTCACCGTCCCACCCCACACTCGTGAGAACGCAGATCCTCTCATCGAAACGCGTCAACCGGTTGCTCGACCGTCTCGCTTACGAAGTCATCGAGCGGAACCGAGGGGCCAGTGAGATCGAAATTCTGGGCGTTCGAACGCGCGGGCATGCGCTTGCCCAGCAACTTGCTGAACGCATCAGTGCCGTGGAGAACCGCACGTTCAACGTGGGCCGCGTCGACATCAAGGCCTACCGCGACGATCTCGATCCTGGCGAAGCCCCGAAAGATGAGTCGGCAGT
>JBCDHV010000240.1:0-6218 GCA_038749615.1 Bacteroidota bacterium | reverse complement strand
GCCGCTGCGGTCACGCGCATGTTGTCTCGGAAGCGAGCGGCCGCGGCATCGCCAGCCGGCCCGAACGGCAGAGCAGGCGTAGCCGGCCTCAATCGCTTGGCCAAGCGCGGAAACCACTGCTCGAATAGGCTGAGGTCGGGCGCACGGCGTAGGTCGCCGGCATACAGGCCATGCACCGCATCGAAGCTCTCGTACGTACCGGCCGGGAATGGCTGGCCACGCTGCGCCCACGTGTGTGCCTGCGCCGCGTCATTGTAGCCGCCCCAGAGCACGACGAGCGCCGGCTCGTAGGGCAACAACTCGACCACCGTCCGGAGCATCGACTGAGATGTATTCCACGAGGGCACGCCGGCGCCTACGAAGTGGTACTCGTCCTGCAGACGGTTCAGATATCCCGTAATCGTCGTCGAATCCGATGAGGAAAAGCCAAACGCGACCGATCCGCCCACCAGAAACGCAAGCTTCCGGCCCTCTCTGGCCTCGGGGCCGGCTCCGCGGAATCCTTCCGGGGTGAGGGTGATCGTTTCGTTACTGAGTGCTGCACGCTCGCCAGGGCCGAGCGGAAAGAAGAACCCGTAGAAGGGATGCGGATGCTGCACGGAGAACGGAGCGTAGCGCGCATTGAGCGAATCGAGAGCCGTCTCTGGTGTACCGGGCGGACTCTCGTGCCGGCCCAGATACGTATCCGCTCCCCAAAGGGTGAGCCCTGCGCCGAGCCCAATCAACGCTGCGATGCCAAGGCCACGGAGCATGGGTCAGAAGAAGTAGGTGATGGAAAGCGCAGGTAGAATCGTGGCCAAGACGCGCGAGTGCAAGACGCGCAGCTCCCTACTTATCGTTTGTACCAGCCGCCATCCAATAGAATCTCATGGAAATAGAAAAGGCCCGATCCCACCGACCGGGCCTTTTCATCCACCTGAGAAATGTAGAGGGGAAAGAGAGGCGGGCACAACCGAGAGCTTTCCACCTGGCTCCGTAGGGTTCTGCCAATAGACGTGTAACTTCACTCACTAACGCCGGAAACCGGCTCAAAAGCGATCAAAAAAAATCGGCAGCCTCCACCACGAGGCTGCCGATCACGAAGTCTGAAAATGCTGACGTTCAGAGAGGGGGCAATAGAGAAGAAGTGCGAAGAGGAGAAATGAGTTGTCTCGGATGTCTGTATGGTAAGCCGCCAGCCGGCCGGACGTTGTAGGAAGGGCCTTGGTAATGCGTCGGAATGTGGCCCAGTGTCGTGTCAGACAGATCTTACAAGAGACTCGTTTTTTTCACTCATAGAGCATCAATTCCGCGGTGTCCCAGGGGTAGAGCCGGCTGGAGGTCGCTTTACGGACGCGGGCCACGTAGGACGAATCAATGCCGGCTGCCTGGCCGAAGGACGCCCGGACGTACGTCACGAGGTCGGCGATTTCCTGGTCGCTGAGTCCCTTGAAGGCTGGCATCACAGACTCGTAGTACATGCCGTCGTTCACGAGCGGCCCTTGCAGTCCATGCAGAACGATGCGGACGAGCGTGCCGGCCGAGTCTGAGGAGACGGACCTACTCGCCAAAAGCGACGGGTATGTCCCTGGTATGCCGGCGCCCTCAGGCCCGTGGCAGCTGCCACACGTGCGCGCGTACAGCTTCTCGATGGGCTCGGGATCTCCGGAGCCGGCATGAACACCAGCGGAGAACGAGGTTGCCAGAACGAGAACAGCCCAAATCATCCGGACGGCTACGGCGTGGAGGTGGTACGGGTCAACACGACGAAGTCTCCGATGCCGGCATGGGCATCAGGGTCGAACGCGGCCGGATCATCCACCGGCACAACGACCACGACGAGCTGCCGAGCCTCAGGCGCGTACCGGGCGAGATGCTCGGGCGTCCCCAGCCGGTTCTTGACGTGAAAACTTCCCACCAGGTGTAGAACGAGGGCGTCTTCCGCGGCCGTTTCCAGATGACTGGCAATCGAGTAGCCCATCGTAGCGTCCCATAAGTTCTGCGCGGCCAACATCCGGTCGAGACCCGGCATGGGGGGATGGGCAGGTGGTGCGGACTCTGCAGCCGGCGTTGCCGCTGCGGTAGCTTCGGCCGAATCAGCGCTAACCGAGTTGGGCTGAGCCGGCGGCATGCCGTGCATCATCTCGGCCATGATGTCCATGAAGGCCTGCTCGTAGGCCGGTGAGGCAGCTGGGTACGGCCGCGGCGGGAGCCATGGATCTACGTGTGCCCCCAAACTGTCGAGAATCCCTACCCCCTCGCGCCCCACGAGCGACACGTAGCGCCTCGGTGCGTTTGCTGCAACGACTGGCATACGGTTCTCCTTCGCGAAATCGACCATCGGCCCGTAATCGGAGTCGTAGTTGTTCCAGATGCGGGTGTCGAGCTTCAGATCGCGGTCCCGGATGGTGCCGGCGAGGTACTCATCGAGGACCAGCTGTTCGTCACGCGCGAACATTTCGAGTGACAGCGTGACAGGCCGGCTGCCGGCTGCCGCTGCTTGGAGCAACTCGAATTGCAGCACGTGAGCAAGCGAATCGTCGTGCGTCTCACCGATAAACACCACATCGGCGTCACCGAATGCCGCAACGATGGCTTCGATGGCGACGGGCTCCCCGCCCTCGGTATAGATGTGCATGTCGGTGGAATCTGCCACGGTTACACTCGCTAAGAATGTCAAGAGGAGAAGCATGTGGGGTGGGTTGAAGCGGGTTGAGCGAGTAGACAAACGGGCAGGACTGCGTGAACGGGCTACCTGGCAGACCGTGCCGGTAAATGGCCAAATTTCTTTTTCGAAGACATCCTTCCAGTCGAAGGAGCGTTCCCTGAATGGGCGGGTGTTACACGCGGAATCCGAATCAGCCTGCCTAAATTCGACATTTCCCTAGCACCGGCCTTGCAAAATAACGATATTGCCCGCCGCTGATAAGAGCCGGCGACTTCTCTAGAATCCGCACGCGTCCTCGTTGCGACGAAGGATTTCAGAATGGTTCTCCGACTTTTGGGTTAGCTCCTCACTCCGTTCAGACTCTGTGTCTCCTCCACACGATCGAGCGGTTTCGCTAGCCCGCAGCATCCCTGCAGGCGTGTCTGCTTTCCGCGTCCCACATACCTCCGGCCAGCCCACACCAACCTCCGGGAACTCCGCTTCACCGAGCGGCCCCACAGCCGGTTCTGCACCCCAACGCGGTGCCGGCCCGTCACCCTCTGCCTCCGACCCGTCAGGAATGTCTCAGGACCTCGAGTTCTGGCAAGTAAGCGTTGACGTAGGCGAATTCCTTGATCAGATCGAGGACGCCAAGTCGAAATCCGCTGCGCCGAAGGCAACTCGGCCGGAGGGAGCGCCGCCGGAGAACCCCACAGAGACCTCGTCTTCGGCGGATTCGGTGGCACCAGAAACCAGCGAGCCTGCGGAGCACGGCCGGCTCGAACTGCCCACAGACGCCCCCCCACCGGTCCGCGACCGCCGTACCCGCCGCACGCGCCGCCGCCCGGATCCACAGCAAGGCCCGCCGAAGCCTGAGCCGATCCCCGTTACCACGCGCGTTGGTGTTGAGCCAGAGGCCGACAAGCCGCCGGTCCCCAAACGCCGGCATGCGCCGTGGGAGCCTCCGCCACCACGCACCCGCTCAGCCGTTCCCAAACGCCAGCGCCCGCAAAACTCACCGGTGGCTCTTGCCATCCTGGCAGCGTCTTTGCTCGGAGCCTGTGGCGCTCTCCTGTGGGGCGTGTCGGCGTTCTCGACTCCGGAGGCCGCTCCACTTCCGGCCGTGCCTCAGCCGCGGGTCCCTACAGACCCTGCCCTGTTTGAGCCGCTGCCCCGCGACGGGTTTTCCGAGCCGGCTGCGCACGAACCTGTCGTTTACCGGGACAACTTCGACCGGGTTTATCTCCAAGAGACCACACCTGTCTTCCTGAGCCTCAGCACGTCCGGCGGAGCCGTTGATTACGTGCTGCAGCAGGACAGCCTGCCGGGCCAAACCTCACCGATTTTCTTCCGAGGCTCAGGCCGCCAAGAGATCCGCTACAACGATCAAAGCTACGTCGTCTTTTCGGATGGCGTCCCTCCACTGACCCGCATCGAGCCGGCGGGCACCGCTTCTACGGAGCGTGACGGGATGCGGTACTTCGGGGCCGGCTTGATGCTAAGCCTAGTAGCCTCCGATTCTGTGTCCGGAACGGCGGGAACGTACCTCTCCATCGACGGCCTTCCGTTTGAACGCTACGCGGAGACTATTCCCCTGCCTCGGGAGAAGCGCTACACGGTCAGGCACTACGGCGTAGACAACGTCGGCAACGCAGGAGCGCCTCACCTCGACGAGTTTATCGTTGATCTCACGCCGCCCACCAGCCAGCATGGGTTCATGGTGCCGTTCGTGGGAAATATCGTGTCGCCGGCCTCAGGGCTAGAACTCGTCAGTGCAGACCAGCACGCCGGCGTGCAGTCGCTCCACGTCCGCTTCGATGCCGATGCCGAGTTTCAGCCGTACGCCGGCGTTCTTCCGCTCGATTTGGAAGAGGGCGAGCATACCGTTGAATTCTACGCCACGGACGCCGTCGGGAATGTGGAGACGCCCAAACAGGCGATGTTCTACCTGGACCGGACGCCGCCCGAAGTCAGCGTCGGGCTCGAAGGCGATCAACACCAGGGAGAAGATGGATTTCTCTACGTCTCGCCCCGGACGCGGGTCTCGATCCAGGCTACGGACAACCGCGTGGGCCTCGCCCGCATCGACTATACGGTCAACGATGGGCCGATGGAGCAGTACGACGCGCCGTTCTCGCTCGGCGAAGAGCCCGGCCGGCGCGAACTAGAAGTCACCGCGGTAGACCGGGTAATGAACGAACAGATTCTTCCTGCCGGCGCTGTGATGGTCGATGTCGAGCCGCCGGTCGCGTCGCATGCGTTCGAGGGGCCGGTGTCTACCTTGCGGGATACGCTGTACATCTCCTCGCAAACGCAGATTGTACTGTCAGCTGAAGACGAGGCTTCGGGTGTGCAAGGATTCCTCTACGCCCTCGATGGCCGCAGCTTCGCCGACTATGCCGGCTCGCTCACCTTCGAACGGGGTGCGTACCACGAGCTGACCTACTTCGCCACGGACTTCGTCAACAACCGTGCAGAACCCACACTGCTTCGATTCTACGTCGATGTAGCGCCTCCGGAAATTTTCTCGCACTTCAGTGTCGTTCCGTACGCACACCGCATGGAAGCCGGCGAGCTCCTGCCGGTCTACCCCGCTGGCGCAGCGCTCTACCTCGGCGCTACAGACACCGGAGCCGGCGCTACGGAGATCGTCTATTCGGTCAACGGCTCACCGGACCGCCCGCACACCAGCACCGTCCGCGGCATGGACCGTCCCGGCCTCTACGAAATTCGCATCCGTGCCGAGGACGCCGTCGGTAACCGCAGCGAACAGACCAAGCGCTTCCTCATCGGCGACTGAATCGTCGAGAGGGGGAACGGTCGAGAAGTAGAACGGTGGGGGACAAAATCGGCAGCAGCGCTAGCGTGAGCGAACTGGCAGGAAGATGCGAGCTGCTACACGCGTTCAGCTCGTCACCCACCCATCCACCATTCAACGTCTCCACCCATCCACTATTCGATGTCCCCACCCATCCACTACATAGCCAGTCCGCCGTCGACGTGGAGGACGTGGCCGGTGATGTAGGTGGACTGCTCGGAGGCTAAGAACAACACGGCGTTGGCGATGTCGTCTGGCTGAGCGGCGCGTTTGAGGGGAACGGCCCCAAGCATCGCGTCCTTCGCTGCATCATTCAGCGAGGCGGTCATGTCGGTGTCGACGTAGCCGGGAGCCACGACGTTGACCCGTACGCCTCGGGCGCCCAACTCCTTGGCGAGACTTTTCGAGAAGCCGATCATGCCGGCTTTGGAGGCCGAATAGTTGGCTTGCCCTGGGTTGCCCATCACGCCTACGACGGACGACAGGTTGACAATGGAGCCGGCTCGCTGCCTCATCATCGGCCGGTAGACGGCCTTGCAGAAGTTGAAGACGCTTTTCAGGTTCGTGGTGAGCACCAGGTCCCAGTCGGCCTCAGACATCCGAAGCAGCAGGTTGTCCCGGGTCACGCCGGCATTGTTGACGAGGATGTCGATGCGCCCCCACTGTTTGGTCACCTGCTGGACGACCGCATCGGCGGCTTCGAAATCCGAGGCATCGGATTGAATCGCGAGCGCCTCGGTGCCGGCGCGAGTCAGCTGCTCATGCAGCGCATTG
>JBCDHV010000239.1:0-6236 GCA_038749615.1 Bacteroidota bacterium | reverse complement strand
TATCTGTGGATCGTCGATCCCATCGACGGCACGGCAAACTTCGTGCACGGTGTCTACCCGCATGCCGTGAGTATCGGGTTGCAGCACGAGGGCCGGCTGGCCGTTGGCGTGGTGTACGAGTTGGGGCGCGACGAGCTGTTCACCGCTACGCGGGGCGGCGGGACGTTCCTGAACGGCCGCCGGCAGCGAGTTACCGAGACAAACACCCTCGGCGAGAGCCTCGTGGCCACGGGCTTCCCCTTTCGCTCGCACACGTTTCGCTACGCGGACGCGTATCTGAATGTCCTGCGCACGTTCATGTCGCAGTGCCACGGCGTGCGCCGGCTTGGCTCCGCGGCGGTGGACATGGCCTACGTGTGCTGCGGCCGGTTCGACGGGTTCTTCGAGATGGGCCTTTCGCCCTGGGACGTGGCGGCCGGCGCGCTGCTGGTCGAGGAGGCCGGCGGGCGGGTGACCGATTTCTCAGCCGAGGAGCGCGCGCCGCTCTTCAATGGGCAGATGATCGCGACCAACAGCCGGCTCCACGGGGCTTTTCAGGAAGCCATCGGGCCGCTGCGGGAAGCGTTGCGAGATGGTTGATTTGGCTCATTTCCTAACGAAGACGTATACCTGCAGAGACGTTGCACGCACCGTCTGTATTCAGTGCCTCCGTTTAGGCGATTGGGTTCTCGGAGAGAAACGCTTCCCATTTTGGAGACGTTATCAGCGTGAGGGAATAGCGCAATCCTGCCACGGTGAGATCTAAACACCAAACACCACACACTAAACACTAGATTAAACATGTTGTTAGAAGGAAAGAAAGGCATCATTTTTGGCGCGATGGTCGAGTCCAGCATTGCTTGGAAAGTGGCCGAAGCCGTGTACCGGGAAGGTGGCCGGTTCATCTTGACGAATGCACCCGTTACGAAGCGGTTTGGCCAACTCGACGACCTCTCCGCGAAGTGCGGCGATGCGCCGGTCGTCTACGCAGATGCCACGAGCGACGAAGACCTGCGCAATCTGTTCGGATCAGCACGGGCGCATTTCGATGGGCCGGTCGATTTCGTCGTGCACTCGATTGGAATGGGCTTGAACGTGCGGAAAAACCGGCCGTACGAGAAGCTCAACTACGCGTGGTACCAGAAGACGCTCGACATCTCCGCCGTCAGCCTGCATCGGACCATCACCGCCGGCCTCGAAACGGAAAGTCTCGCCGATGGCGGGAGCATCGTGGCGATGACCTACATCGGGGCGCAGCGCATCTTTTCGAAGTACAGCGAGATGGGAGACGCCAAGGCGCTGCTCGAAAGCATCGTTCGGAGCTACGGCTACCGGCTCGGCAAGCGCGGCATCCGCATCAACTCGGTCTCCCAGAGCCCGACGATGACCACCGCCGGCCAGGGAATCGACGGCTTCGACGCGATGTTCGAGTTCGCCGAAAAAATGTCCCCTCTCGGCAATGCCGATGCGGAGAGCTGTGCCGATTACACCGTTTCGCTCCTCAGCGATCTCACGCGGATGGTCACCATGCAGAACCTCTTCCACGACGGTGGGTTCAGCGCGATGGGCATCTCCGACGCCACCATCGAAATGCTGGCCGACACGCTGATGGGAGGAGACGACTCCTAACCTCCGGAGACCGTCCATGCGCACCTGTCCATCCTGCGGAACAGAGACCGATGGTGAGTACTGCCCCACCTGCGGCGAGCACCTCGTTGATCCCGAGCGGTACTACGCCGCACGGTCGCTGCTCAAACGGTTGGGCGAGGAAGCGTTCGGGCTAGATACACGGTTGGGGCGGACGGCGAAGCTGCTGATTGCCAAGCCGGGAGCGCTGACGGCCGAGTACCTGCGCGGGGCGCGGAAGCCCTACGTCCGGCCGGTTCGGCTGTTCTTGCTGATCAACCTCGTGTTCTTCGTGATCGGCGACCAGGTTGGGTTCATGCCGTGGACGCTCGAACTCGCCTCTGGCCGTGCGGCATTTGCTGAACGCGTGGAGCAGCGCCTGGAACGCACAGGCGAGGATCGGGAGGTATTCGAGGAGCGGTTCAACCAGATCGCCAAGCAGCAGAAACGGACGGTGCTGCTGTTTCTGATCCCTGCTTTCGCCGGCATTATGGCCGTGTTGTACTGGCGCCGGCACCAGTCGTACGTCGCCCATTTCGTCTTCGCGACGCACTTCTTCGTGTTTCTACTGGTCGCGTTCCTGATCATCTTGGTGGTGTTCCTCCTGATCTTTCTGCTGACTCGGCTCTTTCCTGCGCTCAGTTTCCTGCAGTGGTTCAATAGCGACTACGGCCTGTCCATCCTCATGCCCCCGATGTGCTTTGCGTACCTCTATGTGGCGATGCGGCGCACCTATGAAGACACGCGCTGGGTGGCTGCTGCCCGAGGCGTAGTTGCCCTTGTTCTGGTCTTGGTGCTGACGACGACCGTGTACCAGCGCCTTGTCTTCGAGATTGCCCTGCGGTTCGCCTGAGCGAGTGGTTGGGGCGTTACTCCCGCGTGCCGCTGTAGACCAGGGCAGACTGCGCCGGTACGCGGAGCCGGTGCGAGGTCCGGCCAGCGAGCGTCACTTCGATGCCATCGACGCCGGCTTCGTGGTCGAAGGCGTGTCCGTTGCCGATGAGCCGCCAATTGCCAGACGGGACTTCGATGCCTTCCATGATGCGCTCGCGGTCGCTGGCATTGGCCAAGACGAGAACGCTGTCACCGATGACGTAGCCGAGGAGCGCGTGGTCTTCGGGTTGGAAGAAACGAACGTAGCCGGCCGGCGGCTCCTCACCGATGCGCAGCGCCTGCCCGGCCTCACTCAACCGAAACCGGATAAGCCCACGCCAATACGCGTGCATGCCGGCAAAGTCGTGCGTATCGGTCTTCTGCCCGACGGTCTCCCAGAGAAATTGGTTCGGTTTGCGCAGATTGTAGGTGTCGCGCTTGCCGTGGATGTAGGTGGCCCCCATCGCGTGCTCTTTCACGAGCTCGATGAGCGGCGCGGCCCCCTTGCTCCGCATGAGCTCTACACCTCCGTGCAGCACGACCGGCCCGAGCGACGTCATCAGGAGCGTCGCAGCGAGGCGATACGGCGCTTCATCGACGCCGAGCAGACCGTTCCAATCTCGACGAGCAAATCGGTCGGCGAGGGCCCAGTCGTCATGGATGTCGAGATAGTTGATGCCTCGGTTGGGAAGCCGCTCGTCTGGGAAGCTGTTTGCGATGGCGCGCGTGACGTTGTAGCGCTCGTCGAACTTGCCGCCGGCCCAGCCACGGTCGTGGTGCTTGTTTCTGGGCGTCGACGGCGGTCCCTGGATCGCGTTGCGCGTATCGTCTTGGAAGAACGTGAGCGGCGCATCGGCCTTGTACCACGTCCAGTCGCGGTTCGTCCTGAAGGCGGGGTCGGCCGACTGAATCCACGGCTCTCCGTACACGATCACGTCGTCGGGCAGGCGGCGCATGAGGGCCTGGAGCGTCTGTTTGTCCGTGACGCCAGCGAGGTCGATCCGAAAGCCATCGACGCCGAACTCATCCAGGAAATGCAGGCACTGATCGATGATCCAGCGCTGCACCATTGGGCGGTTTTCTGATTTTACCTCGTTGCCGAACGGCCCGATGTGTGCGAACTCCTGTTTCGTCTCGTTCCACTCGGTGCGGTAGTAATAGAGCCGGTCGAGCGCGTTGAAGTTGAACAGGAAGTCTTGGCCTTCCATGTTCTCGCCGGTGTGGTTGAACACGAAGTCGACAATGACGGCGATGCCGTGGTCGTGAAAGGCCTGCACGAGATCTCGGAACTGATCGCGCTGGGCACCATGCTCAGTGCCACGGGCCCGGTACTTCGTTTCGATGGCGAAGGCGTGCGTCGTTCGGTAGCCCCACTGATAGTTTTCCTCCGCCACACCCATCTCCTGCATGTACGCATCTGCGCCGAACGCTTCCCGCCACGTCGCATCTGGGTAGTGCAGGAACTCCTGCACCGGCATCAAATGCACGACGTTCACGCCGAGATCGAGCAGGTAATCGAACCCAATCGGCTCGCCGGCCGCGTTGGTAAGGCCGGGCACCGTCATCGCCGGCAGCGTGCTGCGGACCGCAGCATCGACCGGAAGCAGGTCCGTGAAGTCTTGCACATGCACCTCGTAGGCAACCACGTCCTCCATCGCTGGCCGGCCGTTCGCAAGCGGGGTGGCCGGCGTCGTGGCATACCAGACGCGGCTTCGGCCGAACGCCTCGACATTCACGCGGGCATAGGGATCAGAGATGTGCTGCGGCCGGCGCTCGTAAAACGCATTGCCAGGTTCGTCCGGGCCGTGGACGGTGAAGTCGTAGTACGTGCCGTGCAAGTCGGCCGGCAGCGTGCATTCCCATACGCCGTCGGCGTCCTGCACGAGGCCATGCGTGGCCGTGGGCGTGTCGGCCTCGGGGCTGGCGTAGAGGTAGAGGGTGAGTGCCGTGGCACGGGGGGCGAAGACGCGAAACGCCGTGTGGGTCCGTTCCTGGTTGACGTTCGCTCCGAGGGGCTTCGGCGAGTACAGGGTTCGGAAGAGGCCGTCGAATGACACCGGGACGCGAAGTCCTAGGCTCGCTATGTCGAGAAAGTGAATCCGCCGTATGTCGAGATCTTCTGCCGGCACGAGCAGCCCATCCGTGCGTTCTGAAGGCAGAAACGTAGCGATGGGAATCGGCCGGCCTGTTGCCGTCGTGAGCGTGTAAGCGGCAGGATTGAGCGGGCGATGGAGTGCGGCATCCGTGAGGGTAATCCAGACGGCTCTGGGCCCGCGCAGCTCGGCGCGAAGGCGTGGTGGGGCAGTGCCCTGCATGTGGCGGACGTGTGGTTCGGTGGTGGGGTAGCCGCCTCGAACCCGATGGGCCGGCTGGCGTTCCGGCTCGCTTTGCTCGCGTGGCGGGTGGCAGGTGGGCCGGCTTCGGGTGGCGTGGCGCTTCGGGTGGTTTCGGTGGGGCGGGGGTGGCGGTTGGGTGGCCGGCTTCGGGTGGCGTGGCGTTTCGGGTGGTTTCGGTGGGGCGGGGGTGGCGGCAGATCGCCGAGGTCTTTGGGCACTTCTGCTCCTCAAAACCGCCACGCTGCCGCATCGCAACGCCGCTGACAGGCACTCCTGCTCGAAGACCTCGGCGATCTTCGGGGCGCAACGCCCCAGGGAGGCAGTGCGGCGGTTCGGAGCGCAGAGCCTCGGGGCGAGCACCGCAGCGCAGCGCCGGCAAGGCCCCGTGAGCCGCAACGCTTGCCCGAAGCCCAACCACCCGCCACCTGCAACCCTGCTATCCGCCACGCGAGCAAAGCGAGCCCCCCAAGCCCCCGCGCTTCCTGCCATCTTAACCCCGGCGCTCCGTGCCGCCGGCTAGCTTGCGATATTCCGCAACCCCAACCGTCTACCTATGATCGACCGGTATACCCGCCCCGAGATGGCGGAGCTTTGGAGCGAACGCGCGCAGTTTCAGGCGTGGCTCGACGTGGAACTGGCTGCCTGCTGGGCGTGGTCGAAGCTCGGCGTGATTCCGGACGCAGATGTCGAGACCCTGTACGCAAAGGCCGATTTCGATGTGGAGCGCATCCATGCCATCGAGCAGGTGACGCGGCACGATGTCGTAGCGTTTACGCGGGCGGTGAGCGAGACGCTGGGGGAGGAGAAGAAATGGGTGCACTATGGCCTCACCTCGTCCGATGTCGTCGACACCGCGTGGGCCGTGCGGCTCGTCAAGGCGAACGAGTTGCTGCGGGCCGGCATCGACCGCCTTACGGACGTCCTGGCGGCCAAGGCACGCGAGCACAAGCACACGCTCATGATGGGCCGGACGCACGGTGTGCATGCGGAACCGACGAGTTTCGGTCTGAAAATGGCGCTCTACTACGCCGAGATGCAGCGCAACATCGAACGGTTCGAGGCGGCAGCGGAAGGCATTCGGTTTGGCAAGATTTCGGGGGCGGTCGGGACCTTCGCGCATTTGCCGCCGGAGATCGAGCGGCTGACGTGCGAGCGGCTCGGGCTACAGCCGGCACCGGTGTCCACCCAAACGCTCCAGCGCGACCGGCACGCGCACTACCTCGCGACGCTCGCGCTGATCGGGGCGACGATCGAGAAAATCGCCGTCGAAATCCGAGGGTTGCAGCGCAGCGAAGTGCGGGAAGTCGAGGAAGCGTTCCGAAAAGGGCAGAAGGGATCCTCCGCGATGCCGCACAAGCGTAATCCGGTAGGCTCCGAGAACCTGACGGGTGGTGCGCGGATGCTGCGTGGCTACATGGTGTC
>JBCDHV010000238.1:0-6292 GCA_038749615.1 Bacteroidota bacterium | reverse complement strand
CGAGCGCGAAGTGCACAACGTGACCCACCGTTTCGGAGACATCGCGATGGTCTTCAGCACCTACGAGAAGTTCTTCTGGGAAGATGACCGTATGCTCGGCCGAGGCATCAACAGCCTCCAACTCGTCAACCGTGACGGCCGCTGGTGGATCGTCTCCGGCATCTGGGACGAAGAAATTGGTGCCGGCCCCGTACCGCCAGAATTCCGCACCTCAGAAGAGTGAGCCGGTGCGCCCGGCAGGTACGTAGTCCTGGAAGATGGGCGGTGCTAGCAGAACCGGCTAGGCCAGATTCTGATGGCGGTTCGTTCCGCACTGCGCGCTGACGGTGAAACATGAGCGGTCTGTGCGACACGCTCAGGGGAGTCGATTACCCTGCACTGGGATGACGGCCGTCTGACCTCCTGTTCCTGCGTCTCCGAGCCTCCTCAGCTGGCTTGCGTGGACCCCAAGGCCGACTGAAACGTTGGTTGATGCGTACCTAACCCTACAGCGAGATGAGCGTAAAGGAACTTGAGCAGGCCATTTCAAAGCTGTCTCCTGGCCAGCTTGCCGAGCTTGGCGAGTGGTTTGATGAGTATCGTGCGGACGAATGGGATTGCCAGATTGCTGCAGATGCAGAAGCGGGTCGGCTTGACACGCTGATCCAAGAGGCACAGAAAGAAATTGCCGCCGGCCGTACGCACCCACTTCCGTGACACATCGCACGACAGAGAGCTTCTGGAAACGGTTCGATGCCCTGCCAGAACGGGTGCAGACGCTTGCTCGGAAGAACTACCGGTTACTCCAAGAAAACCCTCCCCACCCGTCTCTCCACCTCAAGACCATTTCAGGCCAGAATCCACCCTTGTGGTCTGTCAGAATCGGCCGTAGTCACCGAGCACTCGCAATCGAAGAGGGAAGCGCGTTGTATTGGTTCTGGATTGGGTCGCATGGGGCCTACGACCGGCTCGTTGGATAATCTGCCAAACGATCAGGATGTGGTATACAGCGGCTCCAAATTGATCAGCGTTGCTTCAGGCCCGACCATGCGCAGGGTTCTTACGCTGGCTGGCCTGAGCTTCTGGCTCGCCGGCGTTGGGTATGCGCAGGAGTCCGGTTCAGAAGGCTTCACGGTCCGGTCTGCCGGGGCGGTGATGGTGGTGCAGCCGCCGGATGCCGGCGAAGCGCTTGCGTACCTCGAGCGTACACTGGCCGACATGGCGTTCTTCCGGGCGAACAACTACCAGGTCAGTTTACCGGATCATCCCTTGTTCGATGGCTCCGAGCCGCCGAGCGCGGAGGCTCACGAGCGGAAGACGGTGTTCGCCGAAGAAGTCTACCAACTCTCGGCGTTTGATGCGGCGCTCGGCGTGTTGAGTGGCCAGGCGCGTGAGCTTCAGGTGGCCCTGGAGCGCATCGCCGGCTGGGCGGAGCACGACGGATTCAAGGCGGTCGACTCCGTGACGGTCACGCTGACCCTGTATGGACCAGGTGGCTCCTTCGACCCCGATGCCGGCGAGGTCATTCTTTGGACTGACACCCAAGGGGCATTCAAGGGTGGGGGCGGTCTCCACACCATCGTTCACGAGATGGTTCACATCGCGGTCGAGCACGGCATCGCGCAGCCGTTCCAACTCCAGCATTGGGAGCGCGAACGGCTCGTCGACTTGATCGCCCAGCGAGAGTTCGCGGATCTCTTGCCGGACTACCGCCTGCAAGGCGGCGCGGATGCACCGCTCGATCCGTTCGTCCTGAGCACTGGTCTCGCCGGCCTCCGAGATGCCGTTGCCGAGTACGCGCGGACGAGCCGGCCGGAGTAGCAGCGACGGCGACATCGAAGAGCGAAGGGTGTCTCGTAGCTGAGTTCATCTTGCATAAAGACGGCTAAGCCGTCACCTGCCATGAAGCACATCTGGACCGCTGCAGCTCTCGTTGTCTTTTCCTCTACGGCGATCGCACAAGAAGCAACGGTCATCTCGGAGCCATCGGACGATTACCTGCTCGAAGTCACCCGGTTGTGGAGTACGCTGACAGAGCTAGGTGATCTCCGCGCCAAGCCTCTTGGTGAAAAGGACGTTGAACTCCGTGTGTGGGGCGGATATGGTATCGATGGGACGGAGGCGGTGGTTCTCCGCCGCATCAGCGGGACATGGGAGGGGTTCAACGTACATGTCAGGGAATACACTGCTGCTGAAACCGATTCCCTCGCGAGATCTGAGGGTGTCTTCCCACCCTCCATTCTAGAGGCGATGGCCGGCCTCTGCACGATGAACGAGTCGCGTCTGCTCGGTTCAGATATGAACAACGGTAGAGTTGTTGGTGCGCTCTACCATCTTAGCTGCCCACATGCACAGCGCGTTGCCGGTAACCATTATCAGGAGTCCTATGTGAAGCTATGGCAGGATATGGTCGACACTGGCGTGCTGGCACTGCCGCCCGAATTGAGCCTGGACGCCCCTGTGGTAGACGGGCACAGCTACGTAGTTGAAGTCCGGCAAGGCGATTCATACCGAGCCTCATCAATCGAGCATGTGGCACTAGATGCGAGTCGCCAAGTTCAGGCCATCGCCAAAGGGCTGGACTGGGTGCTCTACACGTCACTCTATCCTCATTGGCTTGATACGGGGGGGAAGCGTTGAAGCCGGCTTCCGCATGGTCACGCCCAAGCTCGGCGAACCGCGCGAAGGCGAGCCTTTGTAGCGCGCGTTGTAGTTTCTGTGTCGTCGTAATGTCTTGGCCGAGCCGGCTCAGCCGGAATGAACCCAGTATGCATAAACCAACGAGACGATGCTGCGCACGTATGTCCTCAGCTTGCTGTCAGTCTTTGTATTCGAACAGGCGGCCGCACAGGACTCGTCTGAGGCGTGGGTGGCAGACATCGGTGCGCCTCAGTACTTCGCCGTACTGGTCGAAGATGTCGACAGGTCCGTTGCTTGGTACAGAAGCGTATTCGGTCTTCGAGAGGTAGGCGGCGCAGTGGCCGCGGATAGCTCGTGGCGTATCGAGAACCTGAGGAATGAACGCCTCTTCGTCGAGATCATTCGTGATGATCGCGCTGTGGCTGCTGAACGGGTGCTTGGCTTTCGAAAGGTGGGATTCCAAGTTCCAGATGTCGAAGCCGTTGCGGATCGAGTAGGGCGCATGACGGGAGATCGTCCGCGGGTGATCGACTTTGCTCAGTATGGTATCCGGATCATGCAGATACGAGATCCTGAGGACAACATCATCCAACTATCCTCGCCCCTCGCCCGTGAGGAATGAGGCTTTCAGGCGCGGATTCGTACGGAATACCGGCGCGGTTAGGATGGTCTAACCAGTGATCGAGATGTACACGCTACCGGCTATGTCGCGCCGGTTTGACCGATTACCCTCTACCATGAACCGCCTCTTCCTCCTCGTCCTTTTCCTGTTTACGGTTGCCGGCTGCGACCTCTTCGGATCGGACCCCGTGCGCCTCCGGATCGAGAACGCGAGCAGCCTCGACTTCGACTCGGTCTCTGTTGGGTTTACGTCGGATGATGTCGAGTATGGAGCCATCGAGGCCGGCCAGACGAGCGGCTACCGGGAATTCGATACGGCGTACCGGTACGGAGGCGTCACGGTCGAGGCTGCCGGCCAGCGGTACGATATCGTGCCCTTCGATTTCGTGGGCGAGCGCCCGCTGGAAGCCGGCGAGTACACGTTCGTGCTCACGGTAGTGGGGCCAGACCTCCGGCTGGAATTCAGGGAGGACTGAGAAGCGGATCTAAAATTACACGATTGGGGCGGCTTCTGAGGCCAGGCCTGGATACCTTACGGGCGCATCCTTCCCAACGCCTTTCTGCCCTGTGTCTCGCCGTTTACTCTTCGCTTCCATTGCCGTCCTGCTCGTCGTGCTGGCGGTGACGCACGTCGCCGTGGCCCAGCCGGCCTCCCCCGAGCCGCTGACCATCGGCGATACATTTACCCTCGAATCCGAGATCTTGGGCGAGACGCGCCGGATCAACGTCTACGCCCCGGCCGCCTACACCGCTTCCGATACGCTGCGGCTTCCGGTGTTGTACATGCCGGACGGTGGGACCGGCGAGGATTTTGTGCACGTCGCCGGGCTGGTTCAGATCGGGGCACTCAATGGCACGATGCAGCCTCACCTGCTCGTCGGGATCGAGAACGCGGAGCGCCGGCGGGATTTGACGGGGCCAACAGACGACCCGCGCGACCGCGAGATCGCCCCGCGTGTAGGCGGATCGGCCGCGTTCCGGGCCTTTCTCGGGGATGAACTGCGTCCCGTGATCGACGCGCAGTACCGGACCACCGGGGAGACCGCCATCGTGGGCGAGTCGCTAGCCGGCTTGTTCGTGGTGGAGACGTTGCTACTGGAGCCAGACCTGTTCGACACCTACATCGCCATCGATCCTAGTCTGTGGTGGAACCGCGGACAGTTGGCGGCGGAGGCAGCCTCGTTGCTGGCCAGCGCGCCGGCGGCCGAGCGGACGCTCTACCTTGCCGGCAGCGGTCAGCCTCAACTAGGTGCAGCCGCTCACAGTCTGTACGCGGATCTCGATGCCGCAGCGGTCCCGGGCCTCGCGCTCCACTACAGGCATCACCCGGGCGAGACCCATTTGTCGATCTACCATCCGGCAGCGCTTCAGGCGTTCCGAACCGTGCTCGGGCCGGCCTCGCTAGACTGAGCCTCGCCGGATTAGATGGCGAGCCACTAGAATGCACCTCACCTGAGAACGCGAGAAAACGGAAGACGAGAAAACGGAAGACGAAAAAACGCATGCACGCACAGGTCTACGCACTCATTCTCAGTGTTCTTGTATCGCTAGGCGGGGTCGGGGAAGAGCCGGCTGACAATCCGTTCAGCAAGTTTTTTGGCGAGTGGACGCTCAAAGACGACACGTTCCAGCAAGTCTGGGACGGCGAGACCGTCGAGACGCTCACCATCGAGAATCACTACACCAACTGCCAGCCAATCAACACGGACATGAGCGTGCTCTGCGTGGTAGACGCCGGCGGACTGAACGGCCACATTCTCTGGACATACGATTCCGATCAAGAGCGCGTCCACCACCTGTCCCATTTCGGCACCTCGCGAAACGGAGTCGGTTCGGGCACCCTGAATGGCAACGCGGATCTGACCACACGTGTCAGCTTCCAGGGCGAGCCGGCCGGCAGCTACCGCATCTACGAGTACACCTGGGTCTCAGAGGACGAGTACACGATGATGTCCCGGCAATACGACGAAAGCGGAGAACCGACGGGGAATTGGTACGGCGGCACGTTCGTGCGTGTGCCAAGCACCGTACAGCCTTGACTCGAACATGACCACGCGCGCCTTCCGGTTCTGGCAACGTTGGCTCTTCTACGCGAGCGTGTTTTTCGCCGGCTTCGGCCTCGTGGTCGCCCTGTTTCCCGACGCGTTCTTTTTGGCTCCGTGGAATGCCGCCGTGGCAGAGACCTTCTACAAAGGCACAGAACCTGCCGAAGCCGCTGCCTTCCGGGCCTTCGTTCTGGGCCCGCTCGGCGGCACGATCGCCGGCTCGTACGTGCTGCAAGCCTTCATCGCGGCTGTTCCCTTTGCCCGGCGCGAACGGTGGGCGTGGTGGGCCACACTCGGTGCGCTGCTGGTCTGGTTCGTCATCGACTCGTCGCTCTCCCTAGCCCATCGAGCCGGCTTCAACGTGTGGATGATCAACCTCACGCCCTTGGCGGTATTCGTCCCGCCCCTCGTAGCCACACGGCGTGCGTTTTTCCAGCCACCTGGGAAGAACGTTATCGCTCCTGACCAGACGTGAGCAGGCCGGCGAGGGCCAGCTCGGCCTGAGCGCGGACGAGATCGGGGGGCTCGCCGGCGGCCATGAGTAGCGTCACGTGGGTCAGCTGGACATCGAGGACGTACGCTGCTAAGTCGGGTGGCACGGCTTTGTTGGCCTCGTGCCGCGCCACGGCTCTGCGGTACCAGACTTCGTAGGCATCACGGAGTTCATCGCGAAGGGTAGCGATGCGCGCCGTGGTGGCCGGCCCGAGCAGCTTGGGTGAGGTGCGCAGCTTCGAGAAGAGACAGCCCGGTGGAAGACCGCGGTCTGAGGTGTACCAGGTTACGAGGCCTTGCAGAACATCGGGAAACGGGCGCTTGCTACTGAGCAGCACGTACAAGCGCTCCAGAATGGTCTGCCGATACCGGTCGAGCGCGGCGAGCATGAGGCCGTCTTCGCCACCGAAGTCCCGGTAAAGCCCAGGCTTCGAGATGCCGGCGCGCCGGCACAGCTCGTTCACGCCGAGACCGGCCGGCCCGTCCTCCCAGTAGCCGGCCATGGCGATCTCGAT
>JBCDHV010000237.1:0-6301 GCA_038749615.1 Bacteroidota bacterium | reverse complement strand
CCACGAGGATCATCGCTTCATGGGCTTCGGCGGTGAACTCTCGGCCCAGATTACCGAGAAGGCTTTCGCTGACCTCGATGCGCCCGTGATGCGCGTCGGCGGTGCGTTCACCCCGATCCCATTTGCCGGCCCGCTGGAAGCCGCTGCCCTCCCGTCTGACGCGGACGTGATGAAAGCGGTGCAGGATCTCGTGGAGTTTTAGCGCGTGTTCGGAGGCTCTGGAGGTTGACTCAGCGGTTGGGCAAATAAGAGTGTCTAGTGTTCAGTGTTTAGTATTTAGAGATGCGATCACCGCTCCGTTGGCTCGTGAGGAAACCGAAGTTTAGCCCTTCTCTTTTGCTGCTGGGCATGCTTGTGCTAGCCGGCTCGGTGGCTGCGCAGCCACGCTTCGTGGCGCCGGTACACAGCTTCGGCGAAGTCCACGAGGGGACGGAGGCTGTCCATTCGTTCGGGTACGTGAACGCCGGCTCCGAGGCGCTCCGAATCGAAGGCGTGGAGGCCGACTGCGGGTGCACGGTGACCGAGTGGACGGAAGAACCCGTGGCTCCTGGTGATTCGGGACGCGTCGTGGTGACGCTCGACGCTACGAATCTCGACGGGCTAATCAGCAAGCGTATTCGCGTTCAGATGAGTAGCGAATCCGTGCCGGTCGTGTTGACGGTGGAGGCGGAGGTTGTGCCTCGCCCGCTGGAGGCCGAGCATGCGTTCGGGCCGCTCACCTTCGAAGCCAGTGGGCACGACTTCGGGCTCGTTTCCAAACCAACGCCCTGGGTCTTCCGCGTCCGCAACGACGGGCCATCTCCCATCCGTCTGCTCCGAGCGCGTGCTCCGAAGGGCCTATCGCTCTCCTATCCAGGCCGGCCGATTCGCTCTGGTGAACTCGTTACCCTGCGAGCGTTTGCCGATGGGCGTTGCGGCCCTGCCGGTGAGACGGAATGGGCCGGCGAGATCGTGCTTCGCACGTCCAGTTCGGAGGCTCCAGAGATTCGCCTTCCCGTGCAGGGCGAGCGCTGCGTCGAGAGCCAGTAAGAGGCTGTTTTGGATGTGTGATTTTGGGCTGCGCTCGGCTCGTTGGGGCGTCTTTGCCCCTGCGTTCTCGGTCCGTACCCCCGGCACGCACCTCCAACGTCATGAGCACATCCACTCCCAACGAGCTCTCGCTCGCTCCAAACTGAACATAAAACAGCCTCTAAGGGTCATGAACTCGCTACCGTTCGTCGTCCACCTCGCGGCTACGCTGTTCATGACGGGCGTTATCTGGATCGTGCAGGTGGTTCATTACCCCTTGTTTGCCGGGGTGGGCATCGAGCGCTTCGCTGCCTACGAGGCGGCGCACGCCCGGCTGATCACGTTCGTGGTGATGCCGGCGATGTTGATCGAACTCGGTACCGCCTTTTGGCTGCTCGCCGACCGGCCTGCATGGATGCCTGCCTGGTCTGTTTGGCTAGGGGTAGCCTTGCTCGGTGCCATCTGGGCGTCGACGGCATTTCTGCAGGTGCCGGCGCACGCTGCACTCAGCCAAGGCTTCGATGCCGAGGTCCACAGCCGACTCGTCAACACCAACTGGGTCCGGACCGTCGCTTGGAGCTTCCGGTCTAGCCTCCTGCTGTGGGTCCTCTACCGAGCCAGCGGGGGTGGTTGATGGGAGATGGTTGGGTGGATTCAGGGCTAGCCGGGCCAGCGTTTTCAGGGCATATTCCCCGGACTGGCTGGCCTAGTGCCTGATTTTAGACCGCGGCGAAGGGTATTCTTCCCGTCCAAGGCCTCCCAGACCGAGGCCTCCCGAATAACCGCTTGCTCACCGACAGGCGCTTTCCCTATCGCCTACCGATCGTATGCGTTGCCTTCTCTTTTTTCTCCTGAGTATGCCGCTTGCTGCGTTGGCGCAGCCCGATACCGAGGCAGAACGGCCTGATTCCGCAGCTGCTGAACGGAGCGCAGAGCCGGCCATCGTGTACGTGAGTGAGGCCGATGTGGCCGGCACGTATCCCGAATCCTGCTCGGCGCTCGTCGTGTCGGGGGCCGTCGAGATCGACCAGCAAAAGCGGTGCACGCTGATCATTGGCCCGGCCGAGGGGCCGGCGCGGCGCATGACGGTGCGGTTCGAGCAAGGCACCGCGCTCGTCGTAGATCTCGACCACCGCGACGGGACGACGGAGTCCGTCACATTGCTACCCAACAAACGTGACCTCGTGCTCGACGTTGGAGCCGGGGGAGGCATCATCGATCTCACGTGCCTGAATGCCGGCGTTGGGCCGGCGTGCTCCATCCGTGCAGGGAACGCAATCGATTGACGGCGTAAGCAGCACCACCTCCCTACACGAGGAGCTGCCTATCCCACGGATTCCATTCGATTTACTGCACGTCACGTGAAGCAACTCACATCCGCGGCGTTCGTGGTGCTGGCCCTGTTTGCCAGTGCCGGAACGGCCCCCGCTCAGACTAACCTAGGCCTCTACGCCGGCTTCAACACCACCTCCGACGACGCCTACATCGGAGGCAACTTGCGCTCGGGGTTCGGCGGGAATCCCAACTTATTCCTATACCCAAGCGTCGATGTTTACTTCATCGAGGACGTGACGTTTTTGATCTTCCACGGCAACATCGGGTACCGGTTCAGGCCTCAGAGCGTCAGCTTAGAGCCCTACGCCGGCGGAGGGGTGAGCTTTCGGTACGTATCGTCCAACAGCCGTGGGCGCAGCGACGGGGAAGTCGACGTCAACCTGAACGCAGGGGTGGTCTTCAACCGGCGCAGTGCGACGCGGCCGTTCATCGAGTTGCGCCTGTTGCTGGGAGAAACTAACAACACCCTCGTGCAGGGCGGCGTGCTGTTCTCCCTGTAGCGGCTGCGTGACGGCCGCATCACTCGCCCAACCACTGAACCGCCATGTCCCTGTTCCGCGACGAGTTGAAGCGCCGGCCTGGATTTGCCATAGGGTCGCTGATCGTGTTCGTGTTGGTCTGCCAAGCAGCCGGCGGAATCGGGGCAGTCGCGACGGCAGAATCGGTGGAGACCTGGTATCAGACGCTCGACAAGCCGGCGTTCACGCCACCGGGGTGGCTCTTTGGCCCTGTGTGGACGCTGCTGTACGCGCTGATGGGCATTGCCGCATGGCGAGTGTGGATGCAGTTGCGCCGGCAGCCTGGGAACCGGGTGGGCCGGACGGCGCTCGGCGTCTTTGCTGCCCAACTCGCGGTCAACACGTCGTGGTCGTTTGTGTTTTTCGGGCAGCAGCAGGTGTTGCCTGCGCTGGTCGTAATCGGTGTGCTGTGGGTGCTGATCGCCGTGACGATGGCCCTGTTCTTCCGTATGGACCGCCTCGCCGGCTGGCTCCTCGTCCCGTATCTGCTCTGGGTTTCCTACGCTACTGCTGTCAACGCCGGGGTGTGGGTGTTGAATTGAGGTGGATACGTGGACAAGGCGAATGGGTGATACGTGGGTTCTATTCTTGGTAAGGAGCGCCACGGTTGAAATCAGCATGAGTTGAACCCACCTATCCATCGTTCCCCCTATCCCCCTCTCCACAGCAGCCAGGCGACGCTGGCTGCAGCAGCCGTCTCCAATTTCAGCACGCGGGGGCCTAGGTGAGCTAGGGTGAAGCCGGCAGCGCGGAGGGTATCACGTTCCGGGTTAGACCATCCCCGTTCGGGGCCGAGGGCGAGGATGATGGGGCCTGGAGTACGAGCGAGGTCTCGGAGGTGGTGCGGCGCTTCGTAGTTGTCTAGGGCAATGCGGGTCGGATAGCCGGCTACGCGGGACAAGGCGTCGCTCAGAGAAGCCGCGTGGACGACGGCAGGGAGACGCGTGTCGAACGCCTGCTCAGCGCCTTGGCGGAGGTGCCGCTTCCACTCGCCGGTGGTCCAGAGTTTACTGGATTGGTAAGAGGGCTCGCTCTTTTCCGTCGGCGTGAAGAGCAGTGTGCCGGCACCGAGCGTAGTCAATTCGCGGAGGAGCCGGCGCGCCGTCTGGGGCCTCGGCCAGCCAAGCAGTACCGTAACGGGTGCGAGGGGAGGAGGCGTTTCGCTCCAAGAAAACGAAAGCCGGATGTGATCGGTCTCGATAGCGTCGACTCGCGCCTTGCCCATCGGCCCATTAACGAGCCCGACATCGAACGTATCACCCTCGGCACGCCGTAGTACGCGCAGGATGTGCTTCGCTCGTGGATCGGTGCGCGGCAGCGGCATATTCGCTTCTGCACGGATTTCCTCCGGTGTGAAGAGGATGAGGTTCATGGTGGCTATTGGTTGCGCGGTCGGGCTGTAGATGGAGAGTAGAACGCACCCAGCTACCCAACCAATAACTAGGAGACCAAATTCCGCACAGGCCAGCCGGCGTGACGAATGCTTTTCACACCACGCCTCCTTCATCCTTTTCGCGTCGAACCCAGCCTCCTATGGGACGCAAACGCAAAGCCCCGCGCCGTAGCGCCAAAAAAAAGCTATCGCGGGTTCCCCTCATTTTGGCAACTGTGCTCACCGTTGTGGCCGCGGTAGCTGCCGCTTGGTACTACAGCCAGCAGAACCCGCCAACGGAGCCCTTCGAAGTCGGGCCGATCCGTGCGATTGCGGAGCATCGGTCACCGTAGCGATCAGCGATCCTCTTGTGCCTAGGCGTCATGCTCAGGGCTTGAACTCCTTAGTCACGAGCAGATCATGCTCGTCGGGGCCATCGATCTGGACCATGAGCCGCCACGGATACTGAGCGGCATAGACAAACGCTCGGCGTTCTTGCCCAATGAGTTCGTACTGCCCGCGTGGGGTACGGTGGATGTCTTGCTTGCCCATCCCGACGAGTTGGAACGAGACGTCTGAGTAGCCGGCGACGGCACGCTGGCCACCGTAGAACGCCGGCCGTTGGGCCCAGTCTTGTACGGCCCGCGCGATCTCCAGTGCCTCAGACTCCAGGTCTCGGAGAGTCCGGGCATCGGACGGCGAAAGTGTTTGGTCAATGTGACCAGGGTTGGGGCGTTCGCCTTCCGCAAAGAACTCCAAGTCTGGGAGCAGGTCCCGGACAGAAGCACGGTCAATGACCGACTCGACGAACTCGCGAGTCTCTGGGTCGATGTCGCTGTTTTGCGCGTAATACGTCGGCATCCCGACAGCCACTAGCAAGGCTCCCGGGAGCGCTAACCATTGCAGCCGCATACTACCCTCCTTGTCTGTAGTGCGCGCGGTCTGTGTGTCTCCTTGAGCTTCAAAGGTAGGTTTTGAGGCCCGGGTTGTCAATGAGAGCAACGGGGTAGGCCGTGCCGGCGCAGATGGGGTCCGACCCCATTCGCAAAGTCTCCACATTGGCGTGAAACGCTAGTGCCAGTAACGGTTTTGCCCTACCGACACCGCGAAATAACCGGGGGTCCGACCCCCTTCATTCGATCTTGATGCACGCCCGAAATCCCTCGGCCCACCGGCAGCCGGCAACAGGAGGTCGCCGGGTCAGAACATCGGGCGGGGTTTGCTCAACATGAGTCTGGGAGGCTGCGTACGGTGGGCCGCGCTGTTGCCCTCACGCTTACCCCAGAGTTCTCCGTATGCGTTTCGAAACACCACTGACGCCGCACATGCGGGCCGGCCTTGTCCTTGGCTTTGCAGGGATTCTAGCCGCCGCGTTGGTGGGGCATACGGCGCTGGTGCTGCAACTGCGCGGTATGGTCATCAACATGCCGACGACCGTTTCGAACCTGATGCACGGCCTGTCCTGGGCCGCGCTGGGGCCGGCAGCCGTCTGGTTAGCACGGCGTAGACCGGTCGCGGGGAGGGCGTGGGCGCTGAATCTGCTCTTGCATCTCGTGGCCGCGACGGCCGCAAATGCCGCGGTCGGCACGCTCGTTTCTCTGGCTAACATTCCGCTACGTGCCGGCGTGCCGGACGCGCCCTCGTTCGAGTACCTGCTCGCCATCAACTTTTTCTCGGCGCTGCTGATCTACCCGTTGATCTGGCTCGGCATCGTCACGGCAACGCAGGCGTTCGACGCGGTGGCCGAAGCACGCCAGCGCCGGCAACGCGCGGCTGAGTTGGAGGCCCAACTCGTGACTTCTCAACTCGATGCGCTGCGGGCGCAACTCGACCCACACTTTCTGTTCAATACGCTCAATGCGATCTCGACGCTGATGGGGCGCGATGTGACGGTTGCCCGTAGCGTACTGGCCGATCTGGCGGCTCTGCTTCGCCGCTCCCTCGACCAGATGGGTGCACCGGAGGTCCAACTCGTCGATGAGATCGACTTCCTCAAGCACTACCTCGCCATCGAGCAGGCGCGCTTTGAAGACCGGCTGCAGGTCGAGCTGGACGTGCCGGCGGCCCT
>JBCDHV010000236.1:0-6306 GCA_038749615.1 Bacteroidota bacterium | reverse complement strand
GCCCGCATTGCCGCTTCCGCACAAAACGTCTCGATCCGTGCCGTCATGGGGCTGTTGATGATACTGGGCATCTACACGCTCTTCGGCGCATTGGGCACGGCTGGCTGGGTGCGCTCCCGCGCGCTCGGCATCGTCACGGCATCGGCCGGGGTGGTTGGCGCCGGCCTGGCCACCTGGGCGCTGTCGCTTTGAGCCGACTCTGCAGCGAACCGTCTCCAGATGTAACTCGCAACTCTCCGGCTACCTCCCTGCATCTCAGACCGAACGGAGCCCGTAGAGGCCTCTCTTTGGCCAACCCGTGCCGGCCCCTCACTCCTCAGCGTTTCTCTCATGCTCCGTTCGCCCGGTCTAGTTCTACTTCTAACTCTCGCAGCCTGCACCGCACCGGACGATCCGCCGGCTCCCCCGCCCTTCGATCTCGATGCGCGCGTCGATCTCATGCTGGAGGCCTATGGTGTGGAGGGCGTAGCGGTTGCGGTGGTCCGTGACCAGGAGACCGTCTTGGCCAACGGGTACGGCTTCCAGCAAGACGGAACACCCTACACCGCTGAGTCGGTGCATCAACTGTACTCAGCGACCAAGGCCGTGGCGTCGTTTGTATACGCGTCGTTGGTGGAGGATGCGGCGTTCGATCTCGATGCTCCGCTCGGTGAGCTTCTGCCAGACGCGCCAGATGCGTGGGCCGGTCTGCCCTTTTGGCGCTTGCTGAACCATACCTCGGGGATCCCGATGGTCGTGACCCAGCCAGGTTTCCAGACGATCTACGCCGATACGAGCGCCGGCAACCCGGAGGTGTATGCGGCCGTCCGAGACGTACCGCTCGATTTCGTGCCGGGTGAGACCTCCAGGTACCAGCAGAGCGGCTACGCAATCGCAGAGTTGATTTTGGAGCACCAGTTGGGCTCCGATTGGCCGAGTCTCGTCGAGGCACACGTGACGGGCCCCGCGGGCACAGATTCGACCGTACACACGGAGTTCGCCAGAGGCCAGCGCAGCGTTCCGCTCATCGCTTCGGGCGGCGGTTTTCAAACGACGGCCAGCGACATGGCACGCGTCTTCAAGGCGCTCAACGATGGACGGATTGCCTCGCCAGAAGGCATCGACAGCCTACTGCATCAAGACGCGTATCGGTTCGAATCATATAGTCTCGGCAGCATCCTGGAAGAGATCGACGGCATGAGAACTGTGGGCCACCAAGGAGGCGGAGCGCGGGCCACGATTCGCTACGCGCCCAACCAGCGCATTGGGGTTGCTGTGTTCACGAATGACACGGACAACAACAACCTCACCCTCCACCTCGCCGATCAACTGGTCCGGGCCGTGGCGCTCGGCCAAGAACCGCTGCCTCCGATCTCTGCGCTGTTGCTCGAACACCGCCAAGCTCCGGCCGATTCACTCGTCCAACTCTACCAGACCGAAGCCGGCCGGGATGAGCCCCAATACGACTTCGCGCTGGCCGAGTGGACGCTGAACCGGCTCGGGTACCAGTTTCTCAGACAAGGCCAGACGGAAGATGCGCTGATACTGTTTGCCCTGAATGCGAGGACACATCCGGGCTCTGCCAATACTCACGATAGTCTTGGTGAGGCGTATGTAGAAGCTGGGGATCCCGAGCGGGCGCTCGCGAGCTACCGGCGCGCCCTCGAACTAAACCCGGAGAGCCAGAACGCGCAGCAAATGATTGGGCGCATCCAAGCCGGGAATCAGTCACCTCAATGACCGCACGGGCCTGATTCTCGGTTGGATTGCAGGAGCCGGATGACGAAGTTGGGCTGAGGTCTAGTCTACCAGCTGGCCTTTGCTCATCTGTACCGTCAACCGGCTCCTACATGAACCCTGTCGCTGTCATTACTGGAACATCGTCTGGCCTGGGACTGCACACGGCCGTGTTGCTTGCTCAGAACGCGTTCACCGTGTATGCCACGATGCGGGACGTAAGCAAAAAGGGCGCACTGCTCTCGGCAGCCGAGGACGCCGGCGTCAGCGTCCAGGTGGTACCGCTCGATGTGACGGATGCGGTCTCGATTCAGGCCGCGGTTGATGGGATCATTGCTGAGGGGGGCCAAATCGACGTCTGGATCAACAACGCTGGAGCCGGCTTCGCAAAGCACCCGGAGTGGGCCACGGAAGAGGAGATGCACTGGGTGACGGACGTGAACTACTTCGGCGTCGTGCGCTGCATCCGTGCCGTGCTGCCCCACATGCGCGAACGGAAAGCCGGGCGGGTCCTCAACGTCACGTCGGTGGGTGGGCTGGTCGGGCAGCCCTTCAACGCGCTGTACTGCGCGGCGAAGTTCGCCGTCGAGGGCTACACCGAGGCCTTGGCCACCCTGCTCCCAGAGCACTTCGGCGTGCACGTCACGTGCGTCGAGCCTGGAGGGATCGCCACGGAGTTTGCCGCGTCCGCCACGGTGGCTACGTTCGGAACGGCCGGCCTTCCAGACGACGAATACGCGCCGATCTTTCAGCAGTACTTAGCTGGCTTTCAGCGCCGGGCCGGCACATCCGGGCGGAACGACGCCTATCAAACCCCAGAGGAGGTTGCCGCCGTCCTGCTCCAAGTCGTTCAGTCAGAAGATCCGCCAGTCCGCGTCCGTACCTCGCAGTGGGGCGAACGGCTCTGCCGCTACAAAACCGCCGCCGACCCCGACGGCACACGCCAGCGCGCCGATGTCATCGAGCGGTTTCTCCATGAACGTCTCTAGGTTGGTTGGGCGGTCTATGGTTGGATGGTTGGGCAGACGATCCAGTCTGATTTTATCCTCTCGTGAGAGAGAAGGCGAAGTTCCGGCCGTGGCCGCCGCGGACGGCCAGGGTGATCCAAACAAGAGCGAGAGGCTCAGTGAGCCGCGCGCGGTCAAGGCCACCCACATCGACAGGGTCAAACCCGAGGTCCGAGGCTATTCCTGCCACCACGCTTTTCGCCTCGGCGTCATCCCCGCACAGAAACAGCGCGATAGGCTGGCCGCCGAGGCGGCCCTGCGTCATGTGTTCGGCCGCCAAGGTGTTGAACGCCTTGACGACCCGCGCACCGGGCAACAGATCGGCAAGGCGTTCGGCTTGAGATCGCTCATCGCCGCTGGCCGGCGGTAGAAGTCCGGGCCCGACAGGATTCGTTGGGTCGATGACGATGGTGCCCGAGAGATCGCCCAGCGTCTGGGCCGTGTCCAGCACTGCTTGTCCTGGAACGGCCAACGCCACGAGGTCAGCACTCTGCGCAGCTTCTCGCGGAGATGCCATCCCCGCGTCCATCGTCTCGGCGAGTGCTTGCGACGTCTCCGAATGAGGATCCCTCGTGCCGAACACGACTTCGTGCCCTACGCTGGAGAAAGCACGGGCAAGCTGTTGGCCTACGTTTCCAGTCCCAATGACAGCAATACGCATAGCGAATAGATTCAGAAGGTTACGCGCTAACTCAGCGCTTCGACAGCACTTCGACAACAAGGCGGGCCGTTTCGGCACCTGAATGTTGCTGCTGGCCCGTAATGAGGTGACCGTCTCGGGTCGCGAACGGCGTCCACGCCGGCTTCGTCACAAAGGTAGCACCCTGTGCGTTCGCCTCGTCCTCGATCCGGAACGGCATGACCTTCTGGCCTACCATAGCGTCGGCCTGGTCTTCTTCCGAGTTGGCGAACCCCGTCATGGTCTTGCCGGCGATGAAAGGCGATCCATCCTCGTTCTGCACGTAGAGCAGCGCCGACGTTCCGTGGCAAAGCGCAGCGGTTGGTTTCTCGGCGTCAAAGAAGGTGCGGATGGCACCGTGGAGGTTCGTGGCAGTGCTGAACGTAAACATCGGCGCTTGGCCACCACAGACGACCAGGGCATCGAATGCCGCCAGATCCAGGGTATCGAGTGCCGGCGTATTGGTGAGGAGAGCCTGGAAGTCGGGTCGGTCGAGATACGACTTCGACAGCGTATCATCGGCGGAATACCCACTCGCATCGTTGGGGTCACTCATGGCGTCAACCTCGACCGGGCCACCGTTCGGGCTAGCGATGGTGACCTCGTAGCCTTCGCGTACGAAGCGATCATACGGGTGGATGAGTTCGGACGCCCAGAAGCCTACTGGCCCCCCAACCGTAGTGGAGATTGCAGGGTTCGAGACGATCATCAAAACGTGTGTGCTCATGAGGAGGCGTCGGTTGTCGGGTAAGAAAACGGCTACACCCCTAACTTCTGCCTACACTCGGATCTGTTCAAGAACGCACTGAAAAGTGCGATACTAACCGTTTAGTGAGTATGGCGACCTTTACGCTCACAGACCGGAGTTACTCCTGCCCGGTGGAGTTGTGCTTGAGTGCCATCGGGACGAAATGGGCCGCGTTGATTCTGTGGCACTTGCGTGGCGGCGCGCTTCGATACTCCGAGATTCGCCGCCGGCTCTCAGGCGTATCGCACAAGATGCTGGCCCAGCGCCTGCGCGAGTTGGAGCGTGACGGCCTCATCACGCGGACGGTCTACCCGGTCGTTCCTCCGAAAACCGAGTATGCCCTGACCCAGGAGGGCAAGCGCCTCATGCCGGCCTTGCACGCCATGCAACAGTGGGGGCTTGCGTACAAGGCCTCCGCTGAGTAGCCGGCCCCACCCACACTGGCTTCCCTTCCCGAGACCCATACCGGACCGCCCCATGCCACGCCAAAAGCTCATTGCCATCATCTGCCTCGTTGTTGGGGCGCTTCCGTTGCCCGTCTATCCCGGCTTGCTGGTCGCCAACATCATGGGATTCGCCGCTACAGGACAAGGAAGCGCACCGCTGCTTTTACAGATAGCAGCGAAGGGCTTTTTCCTCACCTCGACGCTCTATCCGGCTGCGTTCCTGGTCGGGCTCGTGCTGGCGCTGTGGCATGGAAGAAAGGACAACCTGCGCGCCATGCTGATTTCCAGCGTCATCCCTCTGATCTACCTGGCGGTTGTCCTGTTTCTGTTCATCCTTTGGGTCAGTGCAGAGTAGGATACTCTTGACCAGCCGGCGGCAGGACGCGCGTGCTTTACGGCAAGCGGACCGCGCATCAGGGGTGAGGATCTTCTGGAGATGGCATCTCCAGAAGATCGGTACCTCACCTGAAGCGGTATAACTTACTCGATGACCTGCCGCTCGCCACCCGTCGCGCGGTAGTGGAGCCGGTACTGGCAGCTGGAGTCCGCGCCGATGGTGATCGTCCGGTCGTTGGTGCCAATCTCGAACGGGATGTCCTTGGTACCGACGCGGTCCTGCATGTCATTGTCGCGGTTGGCGATGTCCCACTCCGTGCCGGCCGTGGTCACCTTGATGGCCGGCTGTGTCTCGAAGCCTTTCCACTCGTACGTCCTGTTCGGAAAATTCAGCGTCGCGCCGGCTTGCCGTGGATACATCTCGCCACGGATGCTGCCGTAGCCGTCGGTTTCACGCTCGTGCTTGATGCCTTCGCCTTCAAGCGCGTAGCGGAACTGAAATTCGCCCTCGCCATCCCGGTCACACGAACCGACGATTTCGTAGTACCGGGTCAGGATGGTGAGATCGTAAATCGTAGACGTGTTGGGCTGCTCGGGCTCATCGGCCTCGGTCACGGTTTCGACGCAAGCGGTGAGGGTACCAGCGATTAGCAGCAAGCAGGCGATGCGGAAGAAGGAAATCGTGTTCATGATTAGTCTGGTGTCCGTGACAGCCGGCGAAGCAGCCGGCCGTAGGTAGGTTCACTAGGAGAAACAGCAGGGAGCCCTCATTCCGATCATGAGCGCGCCTCAAACGGGTCAGTCTGTCTTGCCGAACGCCGTCAGGACGGGCAGGTCGTCGATGAGAATCGGGATGCTGTGGCGGTGGAGAGGATGCGCCCGGCGGTCGAGGCGGGCGGCTTCTCGAAATCCGTACGTGTGTAACCGGAGAAGCCGGCGGCTGTACACCAGCGTGGCCGGCAGGCCGCGGGATGCGGAGGCTGCGCTGTGCCCTAGCCCGCAAGACGCCACCCGGTAAACGGATTCCAGCAGATGCTGCGTCATGGGCCAGCCGGCTGGCCAGTTGTGGAGAACCGACTCGGCCACCGCAGCCGTTTCCGTCAGTGCACCGGAACGGACGGTCTGCCGAAGAGAACGGGCGAGCTTCCGGAGATCTGGTAGCTCCCCGGGCTCTGGCAACAGCCGGCGCGTGGGGACTGGCACAGCATCCATCGAGGCAAACTCTGCCGCAAGCAGCGGAATGCCGGCCTCCCGGTATGGCCCGGCCACCCTATCGAACGCCTGCGCAACGGGAAGCAGTAAACGCTCCAGATGAATGAGCCGCTTCGAGAGCGAAATGCTTCGGCCTCCAGACCACTCCGCATAGAGCGGCAG
>JBCDHV010000235.1:0-6335 GCA_038749615.1 Bacteroidota bacterium | reverse complement strand
CGTTCGGTGGGGGAGGCCGCTGAACCTTGTGCGCCTGCGCATCGTAAGACAGGATGTCACTGTTGCACGCGAAATGATCTCGACATCCATGCGTCAGGTTCTGCTTTCGATACTTGCATGTTTTGCCTTCCTCGGGCCGGCCTTTGCCCAGCCGTATCCGCTCGACACGCTCATCGAGTCGCCCGAAGGCCCGGTCTTTGAGGTCCCTATCGAGGGGATGATCGACAAGGCCCTGGCTAACTATTTGGACCGTGCGCTCAATGAGGCGGAAGAAGCGAATGCCTCTGTCGTGATCCTGCACATGGACACGTTCGGTGGGCTCGTGGATGCAGCGGATCAGATGCGCACGGCGATCCTCAACACGGACGTTCCAGTGGTGACGTTCATCGACCGCAATGCCGCGTCTGCCGGCGCGCTGATCTCGCTGGCCTCGGACCGCATCGTGATGGTGCCGGGCGCCTCGATTGGTGCGGCGACGGTCGTGTCTGGTGGTTCCGGTGAGGCGGCACCCGACAAGTACCAGAGCTACATGCGAGGCCAAATGCGCGCCACCGCTGAAGCGACCGGCCGCGATCCGCAAATCGCAGAGGCGATGGTCGACGAGACGCTGGAAGTCAAAGGCGTGTCGCCGGCGGGGCAGGTACTGACCCTCTCAGCCAAAGAAGCCCTCGATGTTGGCTTCGCGGACGCCATCATGGAGTCGATTCTGGACTTGACGGCCGCGCTCGGAGTACAGCAGCAGGAACTCGTTGTTCACGCGGCGAGCGGCGTCGAGCGTTTCCTGCGATTCTTCGCTTCGCCCATCGTGCAGTCGATTCTCATGATGATGATGCTGGGCGGGTTGTACTTCGAGTTGCAGTCGCCCGGCGTTGGGTTTGCCGGCGCCATGGCGGCCATCGGGGCAGCGCTCTTTTTTGCGCCCAATTACCTGACCGGGCTCGTGGAGAGCTGGGAGATCGCCATCTTCGTGCTCGGGGTGATGTTGTTGCTGGTTGAGGTATTCATCGTGCCGGGCTTTGGGATTCCTGGCATTGCCGGCCTCATTTTCGTGCTCGGCGGGCTCGGTGCCGCGCTCATCCCAAACATTGGGCTCGATTTTCCGAGTGGCGGCGAGGTTTCCTCCGCATTTCTCACGTTGGGCCTTACGCTGGTCTTGCTGATCGCGTTAGGCTTCTCGATGGGTAAATACTTACCAAACAACAGTCGATTCCAGAATCTCGTACTCGCGGGCGATCTATCCAGCATCCAAGGCTACACCTCGGCAGATTCCAACCTGTCGCTTCTCGGCCAGACGGGCCCGGCCATCACGTCGCTCCGGCCGGCCGGACTAGCGGAGATCGACGGGCAGCGAATCGACGTCGTGTCGCAAGGCGACTTCATCGATGCCGGCACGGTCGTCGAGGTCGTGACGGTGAAAGGGAGCCGGGTGGTCGTGAAACGTTCAGCCGCATTGCCGGCCGCTGAAGCCTAGTTTTGGCCCCGAAATGAGCCTGTTGAAGGGTTTTCCGGAGTCAAAGATGGGGAAATGGTGAATCGGGAGAGCTTCTGACGTACCTTTTTGGTGCGTGCAGCGTAGACCGCCGCATTCCCCGAATTCTCCCACCTGCTTTTCGCCACCGAATGGAACTGCTGATTCCTGCACTCTTGCTCGTCGTCGGGCTCGGGCTCATTGCCGCCGAGGTGTACTTCGTGCCGGGTGTTAACGTCGTGGGGATCCTCGGTGTCTTGACGATGATCTTCGGGGTGGGCTACGCCTTTACCACGAGTGGTTTTGCAGGTGGCCTGATCGCCCTGGTTACTTCGGTAGCCTTGGCGGCAGCACTCGGGTTCTTGGCGTATAAAAGCGGCGCGTGGGATCGGTTTGTACTCAAGACGACGGTCGGGCCGGATCTGATCGCCGACAAAGCACAAGAAAACCGGGCTCGGTACCTCGGGCAGCTCGGCAAAGCTATCACACCACTTCGCCCGACGGGCGTCGCCGAAATCGCTGGCGAACGGGTTGAAGTGGTGACAGAAGGCGCGTTCATCGCGTCGGGTAGCGAGGTCAAGGTCGTGGCGTTAGACCGCCGCCGGCTCTTCGTTCGTTTGGCTGACACGGCCCCTGTGGCCCGGTAGCCGAAACGCGCCGCGACCGTTCGCAACGTTGGTGGGTGTAGCGCTACACTCGCCTCAGTTCTTCCACCACAGATTTCTCGATCACGTGAACCGTCTATGTCTCGCGCTCCTCGGTGGAGCACTCTGCCTATCAACCGCCCACACCGTCACCGCCCAATCGTACGCTGAAACAGCCGAGGGGCTGATGAGCGCCTACCATGAAGCCGGCTTGTTCAATGGGACTGTTCTAGTAGCTCATCGCGATAGCGTGCTGCATGCCTCAGGCTACGGGCTGGCCGACATGGAGTGGGAGGCCTCAAACCAGGTGGACACCATATTCCGCATCGCGTCCGTGACGAAGCAGTTCACTGCGGCCATGGTTTACCTGCTAGAGGAAGACGGTTTGATTGACGTGGACGAACCCATTGGCACATACCTCGCGGAGTACCCGCGGCCGCAAGGCGATGTCATCACGGTTCATCATCTGCTGACCAACCGTGCCGGCGTACCGAACTACACGAGTCTACCAGGATGGGAAGACGTGATGCGGGATCCGGCCATCCCGGATTCATTCATGACGACGTTCGCCGGCTTGAATCTCAAGTTTCGCCCGGGGACGTCGTTCGACTACAGCAACTCGAACTATTACATTCTCGGCGTTTTGATCGAGCGCGTGACGGGTCAGTCCTATGCCGATGTCATGCAGGCGCGCATCTTCGATCCATTGGGCATGGAGGATACAGGAGCCGATGTGGGAGGAGTCGTCCTCAAGCGCCGGGCCCGAGGCTACGAGCGGACGCCGGCTGGGTTTGTCCCGGAAGCCTACATCGACATGAGCCGGCCTTTCGCTGCCGGCATGCTCTACTCAACCGTCACCGACCTTCACCGATGGAAACGCGCCCTTCATGGCGGGGAGGTCTTTAGCAATCCTGAGACACTGAGGCGCATGCTCACGTCTCCGGATGAAGGCGGGTTTGGCTATGCGAGTGGCATTGGATACTCGCGGAAGTCGTACGGGGGTGACACGCTACTCGTCGCCGGCCACGGCGGCCGGATCGAAGGCTTCGGCTCAGACGATGTGTACTATCCCGAAGAGGAATGGACGGTCATCGTCCTCGACAACACGAATTCAGACGTAGGCCGCGTAAGCAACGATTTGGTTCGTCTGCTTCAGGGCATCGAGGTCGAGCTTCCAAGGAAGCCAATCGCTGCGTACCTGGCGGAAGTGCTGGCTCGTGACGGGGTGGAAGAAGCCGTTGCTCGGTATCAACAGGCCAAGCAGAATGAACCTGAGAACTACGCGTTTGACAGCGACCAGCTACTCGATCTCGGGTATCAGTATCTCGTGGCCGGCGATACCGGAACGGCGTTGCCTCTTCTGCTCCTGTGCGTAGAGGAGTACCCGGAGTCTCCGATGGCGCACCTCCTCCTGGGCGAAGCCTACCGAATCTCCGGCGATGCCGATCAGGCTCGTGCTCACTATCGCCACACGCTCGAGCTAGATCCGGAGAATGTCAATGCCAAGACCGCTCTGCAACTCGTAGGTGCCCAGGTGCAAGATCAGGACGCCGTGGACAGACGCTAAGAGACTGTTTTGGATGGTTGATTTTGGGCTGCGCTCGGCTCGTTGGAGCGTCTGTGCCCCTGCGTTCTCGGTCCGTACCCCCGGTGCACCTCCAAGGTCATGAGCACATCCACTTCCAACGAGCTCTCGCTCGCTCCAAACTGAACATCAGAACAGCCCCTAAAGGTCTCGTTCTTCCCAGTACGACTCAGGGGGAGGAGCCGGCCGGCTGCGCTCGCCGAGGCCGAAATAGGCCAGAGAGGCGACCCACCCGATCAAGGCGGCCACCGTCAGCCAGCGGAACCCAGCGACCATACCGAGTACAGCTACCAGTACACAGATTGCCGCGGCAATCGACTTCCCTTTGGTTTTGTCGTCCATTTGAGCACGTCACATCAGCACGCATGGTAGTTGAGAACGCCCGAGTCTACGCGGTTTTCTGTCTTCTCGTTTCGTGGATTCCGCTGGGAGCAGCGCTTGGCCAGGTAGAGCCGGCAAACGAATGGTCGGTGGCATTGGAGGAGGCGAAAGACGGACATTTGTGGCGTGTCGGGGCGTGGGGCGTGGCAAACGCCGGCCTAGGCCTCGCGCTCGTGGCGTCGTCTTCCAGGGCGGATCAGCCGGCTCGGTTTGGCTTCGGTGTGCAATCGGCCGCCTGGGGCGTGATCAATCTCGGAATTGCCGGCATTGGATTGTCGACAGGGGGAGCAGACGTTGCAGAGACGCTACTCGATGCCGCGTGGGCCGAGGATGCCTATCGGGACATCTTGCTCGTCAATTTGGGGCTGAACGCCGGGTACATGATGGTCGGTGGGGCGATGGTTATCGCGAGTCACCAGGGCGTCCGCCACGCCGAATCCTGGCGTGGGCACGGATGGGCCGTGGTTCTGCAGGGCCTCGGGTTGATGATTTTGGACGGCTATGCGTTCTGGGATGCTGGACGCCGGCTCGACGCGATGAAGAACCAACTTGAGATGCAGCTTTCGGTCGCTCCTGTGCAAGACGGCTTGCTGTTCAGTATCGTGGTACCGTTCTGACCCCACTGCCGAAGTGCCCGTCGCACTTGCTCACCCCACCACGACATGCGATTGTTTCTCGCTGGCGCAGTCCTGTGCGCCGCTACCTTGAGCCTCTCAGTTGATGCACGAGCTCAGGTTGACATGGCCGCTCACGCCGAAGACGCCGATCGTCTCATCGAAGCTGCCCTGGCCGATAGTGCTGCGTGGGACCGGCTCGCGTACTTGTCCGATACGTTTGGCCCCCGGTTTTCTGGTTCGCAAAACCTCGAAGACGCGATCGATTGGATCGAGCAGCAGATGCGTGAGGATGGGCTCGAAAACGTCCGGACGGAGGACGTGATGGTCCCACACTGGGTGCGAGGGGACGAGTCGCTCACGATGGTGGCCCCCCGCGAGGCGTCCTTGCGTGTGCTCGGACTGGGAGGGAGCATTGGAACGCCAGATGAGGGGATTACGGCAGAGGTCATGGTGGTGTCCAACTTCGACCAACTGGAGCTGCGGGCCGACGAGGCGGCCGGCAAGATCGTGCTCTTCAACGTGCCGTTTACGCAGTACCGCCGCACGGTCTTGTACCGCGTTAACGGTGCCGTAGCGGCTGCGAACGCGGGTGCAGTTGCGAGTCTGATCCGGTCTGTTGGGCCGTACAGCATGCAGACGCCGCACACGGGCAGCATGCGGTACGACCTCAACGTGCCGAAAATCCCCCACGCGGCGGTGACGCTCGAAGATGCGAACATGATTGCCCGTATGATCGACCGAGGGGACACGGTGCGGCTGACGCTCAAGATGGAGGCGGAGACCTTACCGGATGCCCTCTCGCGGAACGTGATGGGCGAAATCGTCGGATCGGAATTCCCAGACGAAATCGTCGTGATCGGGGGGCACATCGACTCGTGGGATGTGGGGCAAGGCGCCATGGATGGCGGAGGTGGATCGGTCGCCACCTGGGAAGCCGTCCGGCTCATGCATGCGCTGGGCCTGCGCCCGAAACGGACCGTACGGGTTGTGCTGTGGACGAACGAAGAGAATGGCTTGCGCGGTGCGAACGTCTACAAAGACAACATCGGAGAAGCCATCAACGATCATATCCTCGCCATCGAGTCTGATTCTGGCGTATTCGACCCGTTAGGCTTCGGGTTCACTGGGCCAGATGCGGCGTTCGAGATCATCCAGGCCATCGGATCGCTGCTGGACGGCATCGAGGCTGGCGAAGTCACGCGCGGCGGAGGTGGTGCCGACATCGGCCCGCTCATGCGCGACGGCGTACCCGGCATGGGGCTCCGCGTCGACGGCGAGCGGTATTTCTGGTATCACCACACGGACGCCGACACCATGGAGATCATTGATCCGCGCGACCTCGCCGAATGCGTCGCTACGCTAGCTGTGATGTCGTACACGGTGGCTAATCTCCCGGATCGATTGCCGCACGACTAACCTGAAAAGGGCCGAGCAGTCAACTGCCCGGCCCTTTCGTGTCTCGTACTGGAACGATCTACCGGAGTAGGAACACCCGGCGTACCGTCCGGCCCCGCTCGCCTTCGAGCGCGATGATGTAGGCCCCGCTCACGAGTCCCTGGGAACGGAGGGTGACTTCGTTTGGCAGCCCTGCTTCGAGCCGGCCCTCGAAGAGCGTACGGACGAGCCGGCCTTGCAAGTCG
>JBCDHV010000234.1:0-6368 GCA_038749615.1 Bacteroidota bacterium | reverse complement strand
CGTACCGCACCGTCGATGCGGTCGCGCATGTTCGTCGGCTACCGCGGCCTGATCAGCCAGTACGGCCCGACGCCCTTGCACCTGGAATCGACCGAGATCGCCGAGCGCGAACTCCAAGAAGCCAGCACGCAACTCGACGCCATCACCGCCGAGATCACCCAAATTGCCGGCCAGCTGCCGGCTACCGGCGCGCCCGTCGTCGACATGGGCGACTAAGGCGTGTTCGGAAGCCCCGAGTGCTGAGATAGGCGTCGCGCCGAACACGCGTGTTTAGTATTCAGTGTTTGGTATGTAGCTGGTCTCCCCAGCGCTCGGGGATACTTCTGGACCGTTCGAGCGTCCTTATCATTTTTCTCTGAGCAGCGCCCGGCCTCCACGTGCAGGTCGGGCGCTGTTGCAGGTTCGGAAGGCCGAGCCGGCGGCATACCGGTCTCGCCGGCTCGGTCTACGTCAGGTAGCTCTAATTCGACCGGCAGGGGTGAAAGGCAGGTGCAAGCAGCACAACGCGTTCAGGTGAAGCTGGCCCGAGGATGAACAACAGTGAACTGCACAAATAGCCAGCGGCTGGCGCAACCAAGAACGCTGGCGCTTGCGGCCAGCCTCTAGCGGTAAGTTCTGCGGCCCCGCCACCGGCGTTCACGCCTGCTCAGTGCCGGCACCCAGCTTTTGAAGGACCTCGGAGACGGCCCGCTCGGCCGCGACTACTGCACCTGAGAGGTAGCCGGGATCGATCGGGCTCGTCTCACTGCCGCCTAATTGGAGTCGTTCGCGCCACGGCCCCGTCACCCAGACGGTCGAATCCGGCACAAGGTGGCCGCCTGCATGTTGGTCGGCCGCCGTCGCGGTCAACGGGTCAGCCGCCCAGTCCTTGAACAACTTCGCTCGGGGAGTCCGCGCGTCGGCACCGAACACCCTCTCGAGTTGGTCGAGGCAGGCCCGGGCCAATGCCGCTTCCCCGAGGGCCGCACGTTGCTCGGGGCCGATGCCGAGGAACCCGAACAGGGCCGCGGATCCCGACGCCGTCGTCGCATCATGGATCTCAGCCATCGGCCCGACGATGCTTTGGGCCGTTCCGGACAGGCCCGCCTCGCGCCAGAACGGGCGGTCGTACAGGACGAAGAACTTGGCGTGCGGAGCCATCCACGTCGGCGTGTCCCGCCAGCGTCGCGCCGTCGCCACCGTTTGCTCCGGCGTGAACGACACCGTGGCGTTGAGGAGCCGGGGCGGTAGGGCTGCGACGACCTGCGCGGCCCGGATGGTCTCAGTCTTCTCGCTCCTGCGCGTCACCGCTAGCTCGACGCCGCTGCTGGTGAGCTCTAACGCAGTCACCTTCGCACTCAGGAGAACGCCTTCGGGTGGTAATCCGCTTGCCAGCGCGCGGACGAGCGCACCAGTACCGCCAACCAGGCGGGCGGTCTGCTGCTCCTGCGCGACACCGGGGTAGCGCTGCGGCCTCTCCCGCGCCATCCGCTCGAAGATCACATCGCCATCGGTGCTCTGCCCAAAGGCAGGGAGGTCGAGTTCGGCGATCAGAGCGGCGAGGTCCGGCTGGACACGGGGCCAGTACCACGACGGGCCAAGGTCGAACCCATCCTCAGAAGGCCGTCCGGCAGCGTCCACAGTGAGGACCCGGCCCCCGAGGCGGTCGCGGGCCTCCAAGAGCACGAACCCGACACCCGCCCTGTGCAACCGTCGGGCAGCACAAAGGCCGGCGACGCCACCACCTACAATTGCTACGTCTGTTTGCATGGCAGCAAATACGTTAAGGCCGGCAACGAGAGGAGGTCTACCCGACGGTTCGCACAGGTGCCTCCGAGGCCGCAGAACGGCATGAAGCGAAGCCGGCGCACCGGAACAGAACGTACAGCGCGGATGCTCTGTGTCGGTTTGAGTAACTGGTTATGTGGCATACTGCTTCCAGGTCAATCATTGAGCTTGTACTGCCTCCTCAGCTCACCAAAGACTGTGTCCAACTCCTCAAAAGCGCCAAACTCGCCACTTACCAAGTCGTAGTAATGTAGGCGGCGCTCGTCGAGCGTGTAGTCTATGCCGTGGACCGTCTCACTCGTCCCGACGCGCACCTCCTCAAAGAAAAGCACCTGCTGATCAGCATCGTACCAATAATCAACGAGATCTAGACCGTCTGGGGTGATCTGACGCAAATCGCGGCCCGAGTAGTCCGAGAGATAGAAGGCACGCTCGTCTTCGCTGTTGAGGCGATTATCACCGTTGCTGTCCCGCATCGCGATCTCAAAGACAAGATGCGGGAATTCTCTGGGCACCCGGCCGGCAGATTGATGCGCAGGCACGTCCACCCGGTTGACGTAAGCGACCGTATCTAGCAGAGCATGGACCTCACGGCGATCTGCAGTGAAAAAGAGGACGTTGACCCGAGCGCCGAATAGATTGAGCGATAAGTCACCGGCATTCTCAATGGCGCTGCGAACTTCGGGGTCGAGCTCGCGGTCAGTCACGTAGACGGAGGCGAGGTAGTACGGACTCGTGCCGACCGGCCTTGGCGAGTCATAGATGAGATGCTGAGGCACGACCTCAAACTCCTGAGCTACTTGTGAGGCTTCCCCGACAAGAGCGCCCCGCTCAATTGAAGGATCATCGGCTCTCAGACGTGCAAAGAGATTCTGGCCCATCGAGAAGAGACCAAAAGTCAACACGGCTAGAAGCAAGTAGCCGTTGATGGTCCAGACGGCTAAAGTGGTTTTTGACTGAATCAACGGCGCGGAGGTCTGTGTTTGGACGTTCCAAAAGTAGACCCTTCGAATGCAGGAGAGTTGTTCTTACTGCCACATAATCAGGGATTCTACCGCATGGTGGTCAAACGTAGACCACAGTCCCAGAGTCGGGAGGTCGAAGCTCCTCGTTTAGCGAGTCGAGTAGTGCTCTGGCTCTCGTTCGCAGAGTCGCCCACTCGGGTGATAGCTCCATTTGCCGAAGCGCCGTCGGGTAATCCAGATCGACTGGGAGTGTGTCCAGCAGGCCGTCGATCTCAGTCACAAGCGCTAGTTGGTCCGCAGTGAGCAATTCAGCGCGAAGCGCCTGTGGGGCGAAGTGCGTGGCTTCCGCGAACTCCAGGATCACCTCGTCTGGTGAGTGGACGAAGCTGGGGAGCACAGACATCTGCTCCGGAAAGTCAAGAGCAGCTAGGCGCGCTGCATCAACAACACGCTGTCGGCACCACGAAGGATCAGGACCCTCACGCATCGTAAGGCGGAGTGCGGTAGACGAGAAGGCCGCTCAACCGCGAAGGGCTGACGGCACGGAGGCAACATGTGGCGAAAGTAGCGCTGGGTTTTGGACGAACCGGGAACGCTCGCGCCCTGCGTCAGCGTGCACCAACCGGTTCGGCGGCACTGGGGGGGCGTTTGCGTGGCCGGTCTGCGCCCGGGTCTACGGGCGGCGCAAGGCGAGGGGCACTCGGTACGTCAGCCGTCGCCACACCCACTCGGCCGGGCCGAACCGGTAGCGGCCGAGCCACCACCGGCTCAGCGGCACCTGGAGGGCGAAAACGAGGAGGGCGATTCCCGCCGCTGCCGCTGTGCCCACCTCCCCATACAGTCCGAGCCCGATGCCGTAGAACACGAACATGCAGGCTACTGTCTGCAGGAGGTAGTTCGTCAGCGCCATCCGCCCGACAGGCGCGAACGTCATGAGCGCGCGCCGCGCCGAGGGCGACCTCATCAGGAGCGCGACGCCCGCCGCGTACCCCAGCGCGAGGAGAGGCACCCCGATGGCCCCCACGAGCACCTCCGCCATCCCGAGCGCCGAGCCCGGCAGGTACGGTGCCCCGTCGGCCACGAGCCACGCCGCCGCCACGTTCAGCGGAAGGCCGAGCCCGAGCCCCCAAGCTGCCACGCGCCGGAGGAGGCCGGCATGCGCGTCGAGATCGCGAGCCACGCCCTGCTGGCCGACCCACAGCCCGAGCACGAACAGCCCGAGGACCTTCGGCAGGCGGACGGTGATGAGGAGGTCGACCCACCGGCCAACGAGCTGGATCAGGTTCGCTTGCAGGACATCGAGGTAACCGCCAGGGAACCCGGCCAACATGAAGGCGATCGGGTCGAACCCGCCGGCCGGGCTGCCCGACTCGGGCGGCGGGGACGCGAACGGATCAGGCATCCCCAGCCCCCACATCAGGGCGTATGCGGCCACGGGGAGCGCCAACAGCCCTGCCGCCCACGCCAGAAGCGTCCGCGACCGCCGGCCGTAGAACGGGACCAATGCGAAGCCGAGCAGGGCATACACCGTGAGGATGTCGCCAGACCAGAGCAGCGTGGCGTGCAGGACGCCGATCCCGAGGAGGAGCCAGAGCCGGCGGCGGAAGAGCGGCCGGGCGGCTGCCCCCTTCGTCTCGGCTCGGCTTAGGAAAAGGTAGAAGCCGGCCCCGAAGAGGAGCGAGAAGAGGGAGTAGAACTTGCCGTGGACGAGGGCTTCGATGGCGAACCCCACGGCCTCGTCGAGAGGCGAGGGATCGGTGGCACCCCTCATCGCCATGAAGAACAGGCCGGAGAACACGAGCACGTTGGCCAGGATGATGCCGAGGAGGGCGAATCCGCGCAGGACGTCGAGGACGTGCAGGCGCCGGTCGGCCACTACCGGCTGGTGCTCAAGCTGGCGAGTGCCAACGTCGGCGATGGGCGGAGTGGATGTGCTCATGGGGGCGATCTGACGGATACGGGAGGTGTGCGTGAGCGGATCGGGACCCTCTTGGAAGGCGGTGCCGAACAGTTGACGGCTCAGCCGCCGAGAGCTGGGGAGAAAGCGGCGGGTTCTGCGGGGACGAGCATCAGTGCTGCTATGAGATCGCGTCCAAACGGTCCCAGTAGTCCGTAACAGGGACGCCATCGATCATCTCCCCGACCATCTCCACGAACTCAGGATTGAAATACTCGCTCGTCAGCGCCCAGAACTCCCGGGACCGCTCCGTACCGAGCAGGAAGTAGATGACCCCGCGATAGGTATGCCACGCCTCTTCAGAGAGAGCCCCACTCTTGTATTGCAGGTACTCGTATTCGCGAGCGCGCATCTGACCGATGATCCAGAACATGAGCCGGGTCTTCTCCTCGAAGCTCGGCGTCTCCTCCTGGGAGAACGTCTGGGCTAGCGTCGGGTGCTCGACAAACTTGTAGACACCGTCTTGGTCGTAAGCTAGTTGGGCCTGTCGCGACTGCGAGCGAAGAACTTCCGTGCCTTGTCTGACCTGCCGCCAGATCAGGATCAGTGTCCCGACCACGACGACAACGCCGACCATGTCGAAGACGAAGGAGAGCTGTTCGAGTGTCATGCATGTGGTGTCGAAAGCCGCAGAACGGATCGGCGTTTCAGCCGCGCTGAGCGGCGCAAGCGGTGAACGGAGGCAAAGTAGACCCAGCAACGGACAGAGGCAAAGCCGTGACGCTCAGCGCCGGCCTGCGAGCGCGGGTTCTACCGCGCGGCAGGAGAGCGCTGTGACTCATTGCCGGTACGTGACCCCAAACTCGGCGTTAATCCGTGCCCAGTCGTCACCTGTCAAGCCCTTCCACGGCTCTCCCTCTCGGACTCCGATGGCGCGGAAGTAGTCCTCGAACCCGGCGGGCGAGTACCCGAACACCATCCGAAGTGTCTGCTCTCCTTCGTTCCGCAGACCGTGCCACACGCCTCGGGGAACGAGCGCCATGCTCCCCGGCCCGACCTCGTACTCATCGTTCCCAAAGGTGAATACTCCGCGTCCGCGCTCGATGTAGATCAGTTCCTCCTCAGCCGCGTGTTTGTGGACCGGGATGCCGTCGCCGGGTACGATGTCCTCCGTGAGGAGCGAGAGCGCATCGACCCCCTTGCCCCGCTTATCAACCTTGATGATGACGCGGCCCCGCCGCTCACCGATGAGGTAGACCTCGCCCTCGTCGGGGTCGAGTACAAGGTCGGGATTGGGGCCGCGACTGGGACCGCTGAGTGCCCGAACCGGTAGCGCGGGGAGGAACCCGGCAAGTCCAACCGCACCGGCCGACTGGACGAAGCCCCTTCGGGAAATGAGCATTGCTGATGAGGTTAGCGCGGTAGAATCAGTTACCAGCCGGCATTCATAGCGAGCTAGTCCCCCAAAATTTCGGCGTGGTGTGTCTACACCAAAATACGGCGGTGCGGTCAAACTCCCGAGACCTACTGCTTCTGTAATTCAGCCGGCTTACCTCGAGAACACCTAGCTCGATCTCTAATCAGGGTGCGAACAGGCCACTCTCAAATCATACTCATCGTGCGCTTGTAACAGTTTGCGGCTCAGCGGTGCAGGGCAGCAAAGCCGGTTGGACGAGGCTTTGTAAGCGGCGCGGGTGGAACGAGGCAAGACCGTCTAGCCCTGCGTTATGCCGCATACT
>JBCDHV010000233.1:0-6397 GCA_038749615.1 Bacteroidota bacterium | reverse complement strand
GTTGCCATGCCGGGAATGTCACGCGTCGTGAAGGTGGCCGGCTCGAACGTCAGGCCCGCCAGGCCAGCAGCGTTCAGGGTGTCGGCAAGGGCTTGCCCGTCGGCCCACGGTGCGCCGAGGAGCGTGAAGGGCGTTTCGGTGCCCCGTCCCTCGCTGGCGGTCACGCCTTCGAAAAAACACGTGCCGGCGTAGACCAGGGCCGTTTCGAAGTCGGGGATGTTGGGGCTCGTTTCCGTCCACGTGAGGCCGGTGGCGGGCCAGAGCACGTCGCGGTTCCAGTTTTCGACGGGGACGACCGTCAGCTCAAGCTCGTCGAGGCCAGGAAGAAGCGCCTCGCCCTTGATCATGTCGGCGAGTTCTCCCACGGTGAGGCCGTGCGCAATCGGGATCGGGTACTGGCCGACGAACGACTCGTGCTCGGGCTCCAACATGAACCCCGATGCCGCGCCACCGATGGGGTTGGGCCGGTCCAGCACGTAGAACTCGAGTCCATTTTCGGCGGCTGATTGCATCGCTAGCCCCATCGTCGAGATGTAGGTGTAGAACCGTGCGCCGATGTCCTGAATGTCGAATACCAGCGCGTCGAGGCCGGCGAGGTGTTCGGGGTTCGGCTTGCGGTTGGCGCCGTAGAGGCTGAAGACCGGGACGCCGGTGCGGTCGTCCACGCCATCGTCCATTTTTTCGCCGGCTTCCCCGCCACCCCGAAGGCCATGCTCCGGCCCAAAGAGTGCGCCCAACTCGACGCCTTCGGCTTCATGCACGAGATCGATCAAGTGCGTGGTATCGACCAGCGCCGTGTGATTGACGATCAGCCCGACGCGCTTTCCAGCCAGTAGGCCGAAGCCGGCCTCTGAGAGAACGTGGGCCCCTGTACGTACGGGGGCGGGTGCGGCTGAGTCGGTCTGGGCAGGAGCCGGCTGCGGCTGGCAGCCAACCATCAAAAGTAGCGCGAGAATCAAAGAGGGAAGAAGCAGGGAGCGGGGCATAGAGAGAATCAAATGAACGAAACGTCTGAAGTTGTGGCGCCGAGGTCAGCGAGCAGCGAGCGGTACCAGGTGCCGGCTGTTTCGGCATGGCCGGGCCGCTCGTTCGTCCCCCAAATGAGGGAGAGTGTCTGGCGAGTGGCGGGATGGGTTTTTGTGCGCTGCGAGTCTTTGACCCCGTTTGCGCAGGGGCCGCCGGCATCGAACAGGCAGAGCAATCCTCCGAGGTCGATTTCCTGACCAGACGCATTAAATACGTAGCGCACGCCTTGATCGGCGAGTCCCACGCGGTACGGCGCATCGGCCCGGCCCAGGTCGACTACACTGATCGGCAAGCCGCTGTGGAGGCTGACGACGTTGCAGGCATCGACGGCCGCATTAATCGGCCCGAGCCGGCCGTTCTCAGCCGCACGTACGAGGTACTCTGAGGCTGGCTTGCCGCGTCCGGTAGGTTTGTACCCGCCATGCCGGAAGAGATCGCGCACGGCGAGCCGGAGTGTCTCGTCTCGTTCCACGGGAGCCTCGGCATCAAGCCGCAGATGAGTCAGGAGCGCGTCGCTAGAGTCCACGTCACCAAGATCACGTGGAAACGTGGTGACGAAGGCGTACAGATCGAGGAGCGGGTGAGAGTCGACGTGAAGCTGCATGGGACAGAAATAAATGAGGGGCTGCACGGCAAGGTACCTCTCGGCACGCTTCCGTACAGCCCCTCATTTACCCTGTCGATAGGGCCTGGGAATGCTTCGCTCGATCCTCTAGGCGTCTTCCAGGACTTTTGCCAGCGTCCGCATGTAGAGCGTGACGTCGTCCACATTGTTGCGCCGCAGCGGCGGGCGGTCTTGGATGCGGTTGAGCACGCGCTTGTCAGACAGGTACTCCAGGTGCATCACGTCTTCGTGTGTGAAGCCGGCGTCGTGCAGCGCGAGAAAAATGTCGTCGACTTTGCTGCCGGTGCCGGCGCAGTAGTCTTTGGCGTGTTCAGTCCACTCGTCCATAGCAAAATCGACCGCTTTCACGATCTCGTAGCTACTCATGTTGGTAATGGTCTGGACGAGGTGGCCGCAGTTGCAGCGGCCCATGTGGCCCCATTCGTAGCGGTCACCGCCTTCGAGACGGTTGGCAGTGGAGCGGAGGGCATCGATAAGTTGGGGAGAGCGCGTCGCCATCAGGTTGGGTGCTTTCAGAAAAAAGTGAAAGTAAGCGTAGTGAGTCGAACGGGAGGGCGGGCAGGAGGTTTCTGTTCGAGGTGGCAGGCGTGGCTAGAAGCACGCGGAGGCCCAAATTCTTGAACACGGGCCGATCTCTGCGTCAAGAATTGATAGAGGCCGGGCGACCTACCCAAATAAGCTAAAAAAAACTGCTTGCCAATGGTAGGGATGTTGCCGAGGTTTCAGTCAGGTTCTGGATCGCCTCCTTGACCGGGTTGCACAGTCCCGGTTGCCTCCTAGATCCCAGGACCCTTCGCCGGGCAGACACGCACTTCAGTCTGTCCGGCTTCTTTTGGTTGGGCAGGAGGATGGTTCGGCAGTTGGGCGGGGGTTGGTTGGGCAGGACTGCTGTTTTGTGTGCTATTCGGCCTGGTGTTGCCTCAGAGTGAGACGGAACGGCTGAAATCTGATCAAAATGATCCAGATGGGCTTATTCGGTCCCAGAATGAGATCCGCCTGACCAATAGCCGCCCAACCATCCCCCTGCCCAACCGTTAAACCAACTCGCCGATCACGTCTACGGCGGACACGCCCTCGGCGTCGGCGTTGAAGTTGGTGACGATGCGGTGGCGAAGGACGGGGACGGCCATGCGCTGCACGTCCTCGATGACGGGGGTGAGCCGGCCGTCGAGCATGGCCAGCGCCTTGGCGCCTAGGATGAGATATTGCGAGGCGCGGGGGCCGGCTCCCCAGCTCAGAAACGTCTTGACCGGATCTGGTGCGTGCTCGCCGCGTGGCCGGGTTTTCGCCACCAGCCGAACAGCGTACTCGATGACGTTATCCGCCACCGGTACATCGCGCACGAGATCCTGACATCCGATCAGCTCTTCGGCACTCAGGACACTGGAGACGCTCGCTTTCTTGCCCGTCGTGGTCGAACGGACCACGTCGACCTCTTGCTCCAGCGTAGGGTAGTCGAGCCAGAGGTTGAGCATGAAGCGGTCGAGCTGGGCTTCCGGTAGGGGATAGGTGCCCTCCTGCTCGATGGGGTTCTGCGTCGCCAGCACAAAGAATGGGGGCGGCAGGACGTAGGTGTGGCCGGCGGCAGTCACGTGCCGTTCTTGCATGGCCTCCAGGAGAGCGGCCTGAGTCTTGGGTGGCGTCCGGTTGATCTCGTCGGCCAGGACGATGTTGCCGAAAATCGGGCCTTTGACGAAGCGGAAGACGCGCTGCCCGGTTTGCCGGTCTTCCTCGATGACCTCAGTGCCTGTAATGTCGCTCGGCATTAGATCCGGCGTGAACTGGATCCGGCTGAATTCTAGATCCATCGCTTCGGACAGCGTGCGGACCAGCAACGTCTTGGCCAACCCCGGCACCCCGACGAGCAGGCAGTGTCCCCGCGCCAGCAACGAGACAAACAGGTTGTCGATAATCTCGTCCTGCCCGACGATCACCCGTCCAATTTCTTGACGAAGCCGGCGAAACGAGTCGTGCAATGCGTCTGGAGACATTCGCGGAGTACGGGGTGAGCTGAGTGGAAAAGGGCAGAGAGAGACGCGGCAGGGAACGCCCGGTTCAGGTGTCTTCGGCTAGGAGCCGGATGTAGGCATTTTCGCGGAGCCGGCTTAGCCATTTCTCGCGCTCGCGTCCCCGCTTCTCCTGAAGCGCCAGCTGTTCGATTCGTTCGTAGTCTGTTTCGAGACTGACCAGGTGAGCTGGAGTACGCTTGACGAGTTTGGCGATGTGGACAGCGCGGCGCCCATCGAGCAATTCGATGTCTCGCGGTTCGCTCACTTCGCCTACGTCGATGGTCGTCAACGTGCGCGTCCACAGGGGGCCAAGGGCTTCGAGGACGAGGTCACGCTCCTGCGTTCGCGGATCCACCACGTAGCCGCCAATCTGTGAGCTAAAGCTGTCCTCCGAGTGCCGCTTGGCGATCAACTCGACCGGCACGTTGTGCGTCACGATCGAATCACGCAGCGTTTCAAGGTACTCGACCGCCGGCCCCCGGTCTACGCGGGAGTCGTCAATGGCAATCAGGATGTGGTTAAAGTCAATCACATCACCCACACGGCTATTCAACCGCATGAAGTGCATCCCGAAGCTCGTCTCGAAGATCTGAGAGGTCTCTCCTGGGTTCAGCGTCGCCGCTACGGCTCCAAACTCAGGGACCAGTTCTGAGAGCCGCATGCCGGCATATCGGCCTCCATTTTCGGCTGAGCCTGGGTCGTCGGAGAACTTCGCTAGATCCTCGATCGTGGCGTCGGACGTGAGCACGGAGTCGCGGATCGTCGTGATCAACTCGACGGCCTCTTGGCGCGCCGCCGGCTCGATGTCTGGAAGCCGGACTACATGTTGGACGCGCACCACCTCGGGAATCGTCGGAAGAGAGTCTGCAGGGAACTGCTCGAACCACGCTTTGACTTCGCTGGGCGTCACGCGCACGTTTCCGAGGGCTTTGCGCTGGAACGCATCGGCCAGAAGCTGCTCTCGGATGCTGCCCCGTAGCTCCTCACGGATTTGCAGGATGGGTTGCCCGTAGATTTCTTCGAGCCGCTGCTCGCCACCGACTTGCTGCGTGAGGCCGGCAATCCGCCGGTCCAACTCGCCGCTCAACTGATCGTCGGTGACGGCGAGTGTGGTGTCGTCTTCTGCGTTGATGACCATCAGCTTTTGGTCGATCAACTGGCCGAGTAGGGTGTTCCACAGTTCGGCGGAGGGCTGGGCCTGTTGTTGCTGGATGAGGCTCGCCATCAACGAGTTGACATCGGAGCGGAGGACGATCTCGCCCTCGACGACGGCCACGATCTCGTCGAGTGTCTGTCCATCTTGGGCTGTAGCTGCACCAGCAGCCAGGCTGCCGAGCAGAAGTAGAAAAAAGAATCGGAATCTCATAGTGCTGAGGCGCTCAAGAGAGCACGGTTTGATGAGAGCGCGGTGCTGGAAACGGGGGCGTGGCGTCAGAGCGAATCGTCTGGGAGGACGAGCTGGCCTGCTGCCAATGCTTCGGTTCGGAGCCGCTGCACTTTGTCGATATACATCTGCCGACGAGCCGAAATCATGAGGTGCTGCCGTACCTCTTCGCGCACCCAGTCGAGCTGGGGCGCTGTGCCAGTCGGTGCTCGCTCGGCGAGCTGAAAAACGTGGAATAGGTCACCCGATTTCACGAGGGGAGCGACCTCTCCTGGGCCAATGCGGCGCAACGTCTGCGCCAGCTCGGGTTGGGCTCGGAAAAGCCGGCTCATCGGGAAATAGTTGGTCGAGAGCACCATGGCTCCCTCAGAGTCTGAGGCTTGCGCAATGACTTCTGCTTGCCAGAGCGAGTCTGGATTGGAACGCCGGCCAAGCGTCAGCAGCATCTCTCTCGAAGCAACGGCCGACGCACTGTCTGCGGTGGACAAATACCGAAGCCGCGCGAAGGGCTCCCGAAGTCGCAGATTGTTGACGTTGGCGTCGAAGTAGGCCTGGATTTCTAGTTCCGAGGGCGACTGGGCCGTCTCCTGTAGCCGGCTCACTAGTTCGGTGATCAAAATCGAGCGCTGGCTCTCTCGGACCTGGCGCTGCACGTCAGGATCGTCCATCAGCTCTTGCTTCAGGGCTTCCTGGGCGAGCAACTCGTTGGTCATCCACTGCTCGATGTATTGCTGGCGGACGAGTTGGCTGTCGAGGCCAGGCGGCATGCTGGCAAGCGCTGTCTCGACTTCAGTTTCGAGCAAGTAGACATCGCCAAGCCGGGCTACGAAGTCGTCTTCGGTAGCTTCTTCGCTACCGCAAGCGGCCAGGGCCAGAAGGCACAGGACGCCAGCAAACGAACGGAGAAATCGGCTCATGAAGGTAGGCTGCAAGGCAGAGACGGAAGGCAGGTGGGATGCTAGCCGTGGACGTTCGTAAACCGGAGCGTCTTCGGAGGAGTTCTATGCTAACCCTAAATTCTTACAAGCTTTCCGTGCTCTGCCAAGTCGGTCTAGCGAACGTCTGAGCACGAAAACCAAGGCTTTGGGAAGACCAGCCGCAAATGAACGCCGCCCTGGCCGGATTCGTACGGCCAGGGCGGAACGCACAGGAAGCGCACAATCAGACGTCCTGCAGGCAGCCGGTCAGCGGGGATACGCTAGTTCATGGCAGGCTCAGCTGGCATAGCCTCGGCTCGTTCAGCGGCGAAGGCTGCATTGAGCTTCGCTGGGAACGTCTGCACGTCAAACTCTTCGCGCAACCTGGCCACCCAGGCCTCTTCGAGAATCTGCTGGTACCCGCTCAGGACTTCGG
>JBCDHV010000232.1:0-6416 GCA_038749615.1 Bacteroidota bacterium | reverse complement strand
CGTGAGAACCGCTCTGAGCTTGATAAACGGATGTTGAGCAGCGTCGATGTCGCTGAGGTTCAGTACAGAGTCATCCGCGCTCTGGTTGGCCTCAACCGTTTTGAGCACGGCTCCGCCTTGCGCGAGTACGTCGAATCGGACGGTGCTTTGCGCATTGGTGTGGCTAGTCCGGACACCTGCTTCGCCCCATGAAACAGCTGGCCCCACGAGACCAGAATTTACGTCGCCTTCAGGGAAGTTGATTTGCTCAACGTAATCGACCTCTAGATCCTTCAAGCCTGTAACGGACGCATCTTCGAACCATTCGACAGCAGCAGATGGTTGCCCTTTTCTCAGGACGGCCGAGTACAGGTCGCCATAATCAAAATTAGGATCCGTAAAGACCGTGCTTCCTAGGCTGCCCATGAAATCTCGTACTTCCTGGGAAGGCACGGTATCGAGTGCGAAAACAAAATTGGAGTAGAAAAGAAGCATAGAGTTGTCAGGCTGAGCAGCAATGTCATCCTTCAGCTTCTGAAAGTCGGTCGCCGGGTCTCTGCCTATGGGCCCATTATTAGGGTAGAGCATATACCTCCGTCTGTACAAAAATCGCCCTGTCTTGTCCAGCACAACTAACGCAAGTCCCGCCTTGGAACGGTGGTAAATGATCCCGTCGACAACAAACTCCGGCGTTATGCTGCGCCCTACGAGTCCAGACTTGATGTTGATATCCAAATTAAAGGCCTTGTAAGCCCATTCTTGTCCATCGTAAGAAAGCAGCGGACTGATCTGATTTTCGCCAAAGAGCTCTCCCTGCTGGATGAAGCCTTGCTGTGTGAACTCTGCTGCAACCGTGAACGAGCCTTGCTTCCAGGTTGGCGGTTGCGACGGATCGATCACGCGGGCGCGCCAATAGTACGTCTGGCCATCCTGCAGGCCCGTCGGTTGCCATTCCGCCGTGAGGGTAGCACTCGTTTCGAAAGATTGGAAGCCCGATCCGTCGAACGTGGGGACGGTGTCTAGCTCGAAAAGCACAGGGGTTTCCGCGGCGTCTTGTGAGGCCACACTAATCCTCAACGTCGGGTTGAGATCAGGCGAGATGCCCGAAGCGGGCGGGTAGACCAGGCTGACACCCGTTGAAAAGACGGTTTGCGTCCGGTCTGCGGTGTTGTTGGCCTCGTTCGCCTCCGTCAGGCTACCGTCCGGGTCGATGCGAACCATGTAGCGATTCTCTCCAACCGTGGTCTCCTCAACGGGGATACGGAAGGTGACCGTGTCGGCTAGGGCGAAGGGCGCGATGGTTTTCGAATACACCGCAGACTCGCCGCTCGGGAGCCAATGCGTCAACTCCAGTTCGGCCGATTGGCTAGCAAAGACTCCGTAGTTTTCGATCTCCACGATAACCGAAATCGAATCGTCCGAAGTCGGTGTCGGTGCCAGTGGATCGAGCCGGATGCTACGAGCCTCGATGTGGTAGTCGGGCGTACCCGGAAACGCCACACGGGTCGCTGGATCGCCAATCAGGTTGTAGTGGAGCGTCGTTTCTACGGTGCGCGGGCTCGGTGGCGTGACGAGCGTCACGTACCGCCGTTTGGCTTCGGTAAGAATTAGGCCTAGGGTTCGCTCGCCTTCACCCACGATCTGATCGTAGGCCGGCGTTGCGATAGTTGCGGCTGGCCCGATATAACTCGATGCCGATCCTCCCCAGTGGGCAATGGCCCCATTCAGGGAGCCGGCTACCAATTCCTCACCGAAGGAGACTTGATCATCAGGGGAGCCATCGCCGGCCCCAAATGCGCCGGTGTAACACCCCAAGGAGAAAACGATGGGAAGCCGGCCGGCATTGTCGAACTCATGCGGCGGCTTGGTAACGATTTCCCACGTGGTAGCGGCCGAGTGCCCAAAAAAGCTGAGCCACCCAGAACCATTCTGAATGCGCGCATCGACCGTGTCGAGGAAGGTGGGGTCGAGCACGGTATCGTCAGACTTGAGGAAGTACGTAACATCCGCTCCGAATGGCGCATCAGCAACCTGCGTACCCCACTGCCGAGTGAACCCGTGTAGTGAGGACTGTTCGATGGCGTCCTTCCCGCCGGCCATCATGATGAACTTCTTTTGCCATTCCTCTAGCGGAGCAGCTTCGTACGTGCTCAGCTTTTCGACATATAAATCACCATCGCCGTTGCTGCGAAGCGAAATCCGGCCAATGGACACCTGCTCCGTGTAATCGTCGAGAGAGGCCGTCTGCATGCCAAACCACCCGTCCGATGAGGGCCGGCCGAAGGAAATAGTTTCCCAGGATTGACTGGGAATCTTCGGGTCTGCCAAGAGGGCGTCGCCCCAAAGCAGCACGTACTCGGGTGGGGTTTGCCAAAGTTGTGAGCGAGCGACGAGCCGGCGAATGGCGATAGAGGTGGGCCGGCCGTAATCAAATTGATCGTAGACATCCTGGACATTGGCGACGATGACTTGATGATTGCCGCCGGCCGCCGATGCGCGGTAATTCGCCTGTGTCTGTGCCGAGGCCAAAAGCCCGGGTGCCGCGATGATGAGGTAGTTGGCCTGAAGTGAGGAATCATCAAGGTTGACAGCCTTCTCAAGGTTGCCTACCACGGCGGACTTTAGGGCAGATTCTTGAGCCACCCACAAGTCTTCACCGGCTTGCGTCGCCGCCGAAAATGTGGCTGCGGTGTATCGCTTGGCCCCGTCGGGGTTGAGCGCGATGACGTTGCCCGCCATGCCCGCTACCTGGAAGGCGTAGGTGCCGGCACCTGGTGCATCGAAGCGGACGAAGCCGGCTGAGGCTGTCGGAGTCCCTTCGAAGACGCCCTCGACATAATCGACGGCGAGGTTGTTCGGATTCCCTCCAAAGCTGTTGTCTGAGGCTACTTCGATGCGCAGGGCTGCATCGCCTGCCCTCAATTGGTTTTGCGGAATTTGAGCTTCGAGGATGGCGAACTCGTAGCCGATCCACTGCACGGAGTCGAGTTGGACGAGCTCAGTCGCATTGTCGCCATTCGTGTCAATGCGTGCGAAGAGCCGGACGAGGTGTTGGGAAGCCGTCGTCCCGTTCATTTTGACACGCACGGTCATCTGATCGCCGGCGTTACGGGTTGCACCAGCAATTGGAATATCCAGGCCTACGCGCCGTTCCGCGGTGGCGGAGTTGTGGTTCAGTGCTTGGAAGTACCACCCCTCGCCGGCTGTGTAGAGCGGGCTCGTAGATGCCGCCGTGCTTCCAGAGAAGTAAAAGCGGTCTTCCTCTAGCCAGGAGGTCAAGGGGAGGGTCGCCGCAGAGGTACCTCCGGTGGCCGAATCGGTGCTGTAGCGCAGTCCGGGGGCTCCAGCCCACGTCAGCCAGTACGTGGTCGTGTCTGTGTACAGGCTGCGGTCAGGGCTGCTCTGAGCAGTAGGCTCATAGTTGTAGGCCCAGATCTCGTCCTCGCCCGTATTCCGCTTTCCTGCGAAGGTCAGGTGATCAGACGAAGACGTGCCTCCGGACAAGAGCAGCGGGACCTCAGTGCCGTTCTCGTAGAGTTTCAGCGTTGATCCATCGCCGAGGGCGCCCAGCGAGACGCCGGCGGCAGCCAACTCCGCAAAGGTCACACGGTAAATGCCGTCCTCAGCGACCTTCAGCTTCACATAGTCCTGGCCGGCTACATACCAGCGGCTATTGTACTCCACCGCAGGCCGGTCAGACTGAGCCTGCGCGAATGGCGCAAGCAGAACGAGTAGGCTCAGGACCGTAGCCACGTGCCGTAGATCGGCAAACATCGGGAAAAAGCCACCACGAGGAGCGGCTGTCGAGTAGTTCGTCATCATCGTATCAGTAGCCTCCAAACTGACCAGCATGGTCTACAGCAACGCGTAAGGCGAAACGGGTTCCGGTCAGGGAATAGATCAAAAGCTCACCGAAAGGTTCAGTGAGCATTCACAAGGCAGGTGTTACACCCCTAGTCCGTATCCAACGCGCATGCAGTACTGGTGATGACCTCTGGGTTGGCTGAGTTGAAGAGGGGCCAACCAGAACGTGTAAGATATCGCGCAGCCGGCGGATAGAAAAGCGAGGAGATGCTGAATTGCATCTCGCAGTGCAGGTCCGCCCGACGCGCCGATCATCCGGTCCGCGTTGGGAAACCATGTTCCTATCTGGCGTCGACGGCATTCAAGTTTTCCCGGAAGAGCGCCTTGCGTAGCTCCTCTGACCGGTTTTCGTGGCAAAGGGCCAACAACCGATTGATGTAATCGTCAAGCTCCTGCCGGCTGTAGCGGGCAGGGCTCGTAAGCCCAATGACCGACGGATGCCCTGTGGTGACAGGCAATTCGTCCGCTTCGCGAAGGTGTTCCTCGATCTTTTCGCCGGGGCGCTTCCCAGAGAACACGACTTCAATGGGAGGCGAAGCGTGTGGCGCAATCTGATCGATCATACGGTGAGCCAGGTCCTTGATCTTGACGGGGTCGCCCATGTCGAGCATGAACACAGGGGCCTGTGTATGCAGGATCATTGTCTGCAGAATCAGGCCGCACGCGTCCTCGGCGCTCATGAAGTAGCGCTCCATTTCTGCTGTAGTGACCGTCACGGGGCCGCCCCTGCGGATTTGGCGGGCGAAAAGCTCTGCTACGCTTCCCTGGGTGCCGTACACGTTGCCGAAGCGGACGATTTTGCGGGACATCTCCGTCCGGGCTGTGCGGAGATACCACTCGGCCAAACGCTTCGTCGCGCCGAGCACACTGGAGGGCTGGACGGCCTTATCCGTGGAGACGAACACGAACTGCTCGGCTCCAAACTGTTCGCACAAGCGGATGAGGGAGACGGTCGTGAGGGTATTGTTTCGGAAAGCCTCGATGGGATGCCGCTCCATGAGCGGTACGTGCTTGTAGGCCGCGGTATGAAAAATGACATCGGGCCGGTACTCCGAAAAGAGCGTGCGCATCATGTCTTCATCGCGCACATCGGCGATCCGGAACACCAACTCCCCTGAATAGGGCATGGAACGCAGCGCATTCTCGAGCTGATACAGGTTGTACTCGCTCACATCGACGAGCACCAGCCGAAACGGCTTGAACCCCGCAAGCAGCCGGCACAACACCGACCCGATAGAGCCGCCTGCGCCTGTGACGAGCACCGTCCGGCTCGACAAGTAATCACGAATGGCCGAGCGGTCGATGTCAATCGGCTGCCGGCCGAGCACGTCGTAGATTGACGGAATCAGGTCTTCCTGGGGTTCAGGAATGGGCGGGCGCCGGCGCCACTCGTACAGGGCGCGTAAGACCGCGCGAGACCCAAGAACAGCCACTACCGTCAGGGCCCAGTGCATCAGCGAGACACTCCTAGGAGCCATGTTCTGGCGAACGAACAGGTACGACAGAGTGACGGAGGCTAGCCAGGCGATCGTCAAAGCGGCCGTGCTACGTAGAAATTCTGGGAGGTGTACACCATGAATGCCGTAGCGGTACAGGCCACTGAACACCAAGCCAGCCATGTACGTCAAGAACGTGATGACCAAGGCCGCTGTCAGGTCAAGGTTGGGGATGGCGCTGAGATCCCAGCTAGAAAAGCGAAGCCGAAACGCCAGTTCGAAGCAGCCGAGCACGAGGAGCGCGTCGAGGCCCACGAGGAGGGCGACCATGACGCGGCGTGGGGGTTGGCTTTGGGAAAGCCGCATAAGTCGGTGGTGGAAAGGAGGACGAGGGTAAGACCTAAGAATGTAGGCGAGAACAGGAGAGGCGCTGAGGGAAAGTTTCGGAAATAGCCGTCAACTGTGCAAGGTGTGTTTGAGTTTGGATGGTAGATTCACCGCTCACCTAAACACAAATGTCAGGATTGAACGGGTACGAGTTCGGAAAACGGGTCCTGGATCTTGCCGGAGCTGGGGTGGGGCTTCTAGTCAGCTCACCCTTGCTCGTTCTGATCATGTGGCGGGCTCGGTCAAAGCTAGGCCGGCCCAGCTTGTTTCGGCACGAGCGCGCCGGCCGGCACGGGCTCCCCTTCGATGTTCTGAAAATTCGGACGATGACGGACGAACGAGATGAAGCCGGTGCCTTGCTGCCTGACGCGGACCGCCTTACCCCATTCGGCCAAGCACTACGCTCGGCGAGCATCGACGAACTCCCGCAACTCTGGAATGTACTTCGCGGCGAGATGAGCCTCGTAGGTCCGCGTCCCTTGCCCATGCGCTACGTAAACCGGTACAGCGTGCACCAGCGCCGCCGGCTCGATGTCAAGCCCGGGCTCACGGGGTGGGCACAGATCCAGGGCCGAAATCTCACCTCTTGGCCCGACCGGCTGGAGCAAGATGTATGGTACGTCGACAACCGCTCGTTCGTGCTAGACCTTAAGATTCTGTGGCGGACTATTGGAGTCGTCTTGGCCCGGCGTGGGGTGAGTGCGGAAGGGCAGGCGACGATGGAGGAGTTTTTTGGGGAGGGTGAAGGGG
>JBCDHV010000231.1:0-6431 GCA_038749615.1 Bacteroidota bacterium | reverse complement strand
CGTGAGGAGGCGTACGACACCGTCCAGCCTCTTGCCATGCAAGCCTGGGCCGAGCAGCGCAGCTTTCGCGCCATCGTCGACGAGAGCGAGCGCCTGACGACCCTGCTCTCCGAGGAAGATATCGACGACGCCTTCGACCCGAGCTACCACCTCCGGCACGTTGGGGAGATCTTCGAGCGTGTCGGTCTCTAAGGAACGGTCGCTGAGGCAAGGCACCCGGCCACACCGCTCATGCGTGAACGCTACGACTCCGCCGCGGCCGAACATTACGCCGCGTACCGGCCGCCGCTGCATCGGTACATCTTGAGCCGGCTCCTCGGCGAGACCGGGCCGTTAGCGGTGGGCCTCGACGTGGGGTGTGGAACGGGGACCTCCAGCGTGGCCCTGGCCGAGTATTGCGGCCACGTCTACGGCGTCGAGCCCAGCCGAGCCATGCTAGCGCGAGCCGTACCGGCCGGCCGAGTCGACTACCTGCACGGCTCGGCGGAGTCCGTGCCGTTGCCGGCTGCTTCGGTCGATGTCGTCACCTTTGCCGGATCGCTGTTTTACGCAGACGGGCCGGCCACACATCGGGAAATCCTGCGGGTGGCGCGGCCCGGCGCGTGGGTGCTGGTGTACGATTTTGAGCTGCTGCTCCACGAGATCATGGATACGCTCGGAGCTTCACTGGCCGGCACATCCTCTAGCTATGACCATCGGGTCAATCTCTCAGGGGTTTCCGGGTTCACCGAGCGCAGTGTGAGCGAAGAGCGCGTCGAGGTACCCATGTTGGCCGGCGAACAGGCGCACGTTCTGCTCTCAGATTCCCATCGCTTCGATGCCTTCGCGCGGCACTACCGCACGAACGAACCCTTTGCCCGTTTGAAGGATGAACTGGGTTCAGGCGCTATCAAGGCGGTCCTGTACTATGCGGCGTACCAGGCCGAGTGACGGCAAACACTGGAGGACATCAGCTTCCGTTGTGAGCCGTGCGCGTTCCTGCAGTCCAACGAGCCATCCGAGAGCGTATCACCTAAAACAACCCCTGTACGCGCCCAGTCTCGACGTCGATGTCGATGCCGCGATAGGCCGGGTTTGAGCCGGTGCCGGGCATCAGCTTGATGGCTCCTGTGACCGGGACGATGAGGCCGGCACCCCGGTACACGAGCACATCGGTGACGGGAAGCGTCCAGCCGGTAGGCCGGCCTTTGAGCGTGGGGTCATGGGAGAGGCTGAGATGGGTTTTGGCCATGCAGAGGGCCATGTCCTGCGTGCGTGAGTCTGCTTCGAGGGCTTCGGCTCGGGCCTGAGCCGCCTCAGACCAGGTGACGCCCTCAGCTCCGTAAATGGTGGTGGCGATGGTGTGGACTTGCTCGCGAACAGGGGCGGCGGGGTCGTAGAGCGGTGTGAAGGTCGATTCCTCCTCGCACGCCTCGATGACCGCTTGGGCGAGATCGGCAGCTCCTTCGCCGCCGTAGCGCCAATGGTTCGAGATGGCACAGCGCGCGCCTTGCGCCTCGACGAGCCGGCGGATGAGTGCGTGCTCGGCGTCAGTGTCGGTGTGGAAGCTGTTGATGCAGACAACGGGCGTGGCTCCGCTCTGCTTGACGATGCCGAGGTGAGCCATCAGGTTGGCGCAGCCGCGCTCGAGCAGCTCCAGGTTCTCAGAGGTGTAGGCGGGGTCGAGCCGGCCCGAGCTTTTGACGGCCGGCCCTCCGCCGTGCATTTTCAAGGCCCGTACCGTGGCGACAATCACTACGGCATCCGGTGTGAGGCCGGAGTAGCGGCACTTGACGTTCCAGAACTTTTCGAACCCAATGTCGGCCCCAAACCCGCTCTCGGTCACTACGTAATCGGCGAGCCGGAGTGCGAGCTGATCCGCGACGATCGAGCTTTGGCCGATGGCGATGTTCGCAAAGGGGCCGGCGTGCACGAAGATGGGCTGTCCTTCGAGGGTTTGCAGCAACGAGGGATCGAAGGCGCGGACCATCCACGCCGCCATCGCACCGTCGACTTCGAGGTCTGCTGTCGTCACCTCATTGCCTTGCCGGTCGTAGGCGACCACGATCCGGCTGATGCGTTCGCGGAGATCGCGCAGATCTTTGGCTAACGCGAGGATCGCCATCAGCTCGCTCGACACCGAGATATTGAACCCGGAGTCCATCTCGAACCCGTCCATCTTTCCGCCTCGGCCGATGCGGACGTTACGGAGCGCCTGCGCGCAGAAATCGAGCACCCATTTCAACTCGACTCGCTTGGGATCGATGTCGAGCCGGCGAATCCCAATGCGTTCGAGCCGGGCATCGTCGTAGTTGTGTTCGTGCTGCATCCGCGCCGTGAGCGCGACCATGCCCAGGTTGTGGGCGTTCGTGAGCGCGTCGATGTCGCCGGTGAGGCCGAGCGAGAGCTCCGTCAGTGGGATGCACTGTGCCAGTCCACCGCCAGCGGCCGAGCCCTTGATGTTGAACGTGGGCCCGCCACTCGGCTGCCGGACGGTCCCGGCGACGCGTTTTCCGAGGTATCCGAGGCCTTGCACAAGACCCATGACGGTCGTCGTCTTGCCCTCGCCGAGTGGCGTCGGCGTGATGGCGGTGACATCGATGTATTTGCCTCGCTTCGCACCGCTGAGCCGGCTCATTGCCCGCCCATAATCGATTTTCCCGACACGCCGGCCCATCGGGATCAGTTCGTCCTCTTCCAGGCCAAGCTCACGCCCGAGAGTGGTGGTGGACTTCATGGTGGCCTCGCCGGCCTCAGCGATCTGCCAGTCGCTGGCCTGTGTCGGATCGAGCATCGTGTGGTGGGTGGTTTGAAAGGGACATACCCCTAGTGCACGACCACCAGCCGACGTTGTTCGATACGTTCTGACACGAATTCGACGAGGTAGCGCCCGGCAGCCAGGCCGTTAAGGTCGGCGCGGACGCTGTGGGTGCCGGCGCCGTACGAGGCCGACTCGACCGTGCGGATGTGCTGGCCGGCAACCGTGTAGAGGCTGACGGTGACGGGGCCGGCTTCGGCCAATGTGAAGGGAACGACGAGGTAGTCGCGCGCTGGATTCGGGTACGGGGGCTCGAAGTGCGTGCGGGCCGGCACGTCCTGCTCGCCCGAGACGTTGCTTATGAGGGGGGCGTCGAACGTGCGCTCGAGGCGCATCTTTTCCGTTCCGTCTCCACCGTGCCCTGTCAGCACGACGCGAACGCTCGTGCCGCCCGTGTCTTCGATCTGAACCTTGCCGTATTGGTGTTCGGCGATGATCGGCCCGATCTCGTAGGGCCCGCCTTTGACCCGTCCCTCCTTGTCGAATGGAGAGGCATGGAACAGTAGGAAGCCCCCTCCGCCGCCGTCGGCGTAATCGGTGTTGACAGCATTGTCGATGGCGAGCATATGCGCGTCGCCACTGATGACCAGGAGGTTGGTGATCTCGTTGTCCCGGAAGAAGTTGGAGAGCTCCGTCCGTTCCGTTGCGAACAGGTGCCAACCATCGTCGCCATCAAGCCCAACCCATGGGACTGTGTTGACCCAGACGATCATCGACGCCGTCGGCTGCGCTGCGACGAGTTCTTGCTTGAACCACGCCTTTTGCGCCGCCCCCATCATCGATTTCGAAGCATCGTCTGGAGCTCCCGGTGGAGTTTTTTCGCTGCGCAGATCCGTTACGATAAACCGAATGCGGCCGTACCAGAAGGCGTGGTAGACTGGGTCGGCACCATCACCGGCCGGCAGCGGATAGTGCGGGACGACTTGCCGGTAGGCCAAGCGAGAAGCGCGCCGGCTGGGGGAGGTCGAGTCGCTGTTGTTGGGCCCGAAATCGTGATCGTCCCACATGTAAACGGCCGGCACGCTCCGGTACAGGTCCGACTGCCTCGGAGCGGCCAGTGCTTGCTCGTAGGCAGCCCGAAACACCGCCTCATCGTCCCGCGCGATGTCCTCGTAGTGGAGGTCGCCACAGTGGATGAAGAGGTCAGGCTGTTCGGCTCGGATTTGGTCGAACACCGGGTCGTTCGATCCTGTCCGGGCGCACGATCCGAATACGAAGCGCATCGACGCTGGCCCATCGGGAAACGTCTTGAGTTGGCCGGCCACGTCCGAAGCGATCCCGCCGCCATCGGCGAGGGCGTAGAAATACGTGGTGTCTGGCGCGAGCCCTTCGAGGACGAACCGCACGATCCGGTTGTTTTGCCCGGCATCGGCCGTCACGAGCGGCGTCAGTTGAGCGTCCGAGAAGTCCGATTGCGTCGCGTACGCGAGCTGCAGAATGGCGTCCCGGTCGGTCCGGACGACCACCGTGGCAGTCTCGTCCGTGACCCCGCCGGCCCAAGCATACACGAAACCGGGAGCTGAAGCACCAGATCGGGGAGCTGTCAGCAGCGCCGCGCCGGCGAACGCGGTCTGCTTGATAAAGTCGCGCCGTAGCATAGAGGACGGTGAACGAGTGAAGCGCTAGTGGACGGGAGCGGTACACCACATACAAGCGAAGCCCAAGGTCTACCCACCAGCCGGCGGCCTACCTTACGGCTTCTCGTACTTAGACAGCGTGTTTTTGACACGTGCACGGGCCACCGAATCGTCGGCATCGACAGCTTGGCGGAACGGTTTCTGGCTCCCGCTGGGAACGTCGTAGACCTCGACGTTCATGTTCGAGACCACGTTGTTCTGATCGTCGAGCAGCGTGATCTGGACGATGGCGGTTTGCAGGTCTCGCTCGTTCGGGTTGACGAGCACGCCTTGGACGAAGCGGGCACCGCCGGGGAGCCGTTGAATCGAGAAGTCCTCCACGGTCGCGACGGGTCCTTCGACAGGATCCCCGCCACAGCCGGCGAACAGCGTGCCGGCTACGAGGAGGGCAAAAAGGGTACGCATGGGTAGAGACAGATTAATGCGGAGTGTGGCGTGCGGAATGGATCAGGGAAGGTCCAACCGTCGGGTGAAATCCGCATCGACTGTGCCAAGGTAGCCGTGACCTCGTTGACGTTCGGAGAATTTCCGTGTAGGGGATATGCCATGTCCGGTAGATGGCATGTCCGGGACATGCCATGTTGGCAACACCGGCAATACCGTAACAATATGCTTAAGACTAATTTTTATAGGCCTATGTCTTAAAAAGGGCAAGCCTAAGTCTGAGACAATGTACCCAACATGCCATGTCCTGGACACCGTGCCGGCTCGTACCTTCCGCCCATGCGCATCCTCCTCTCGCTTCTACTCGCCGCCGGCCTCTCGCTGCCGGCCGCCGCTCAGTATCGCCTCCTCGCTACCGACCACGAGGCGTACCCGCTCATCCAGCGCCTGCAACGGCGGGGCCATCTGCTCAGCCTGCATCCAACGGCGCTGCCCTACACCGAAGGAGAACTGCGCCAAGCCCTTGCCGGCATCGACACAAACCAACTCTCGGATCTTGAACGGGCCTGGGCAGAGGATCTCCAGGTCATGATGCGGCCCGCCTCGCGCGGGCTCGGGGCTGAACTGGAGGGCAACCTCGTCGTCAGCTCGACGCGCCGGCCTGATCCATTCCGCCCGCTGCCGGACTCGCCCACCTATGTCTACCCGAACGGCCGAGGCCAGCTCTTCTTCGAGGCCGGCTCGGAAGACGTCGGCTGGGCCGCTAACGCTGGCGTCCGGCACGACACGTTCTACGAGTACGATCCCGACGGCCTCGACGCTGCCCGGCGGGCCATCATGCGGAACAACCATGCCTACCTCGGCGCTGGCCGGCTCTCGGGCGAGACGCGCGGCTTCCTCTATCTCGGCCGGCTCACTTCGCATTGGGGCGCTTCCGGGCAGCCAGCGCTCGTGCTCAGCGATGTGCCCCACGCCATCGACCAACTCACGCTGCGGATCGAGACGGAGCGCGGTGGCATCGGGGAGCTTGCGCTGCGCAGCGTGTTTGGCGAACTCGACAGCAGTGAACTCGACGGCACGTTTAACGGGCGGGGTGGCGACCGCACCTCGGGCGAGGACCTCACCGGCGACCGCTTCGGGAGCGTCCGGCGGTACGTGGCGGCGCACCGGCTCGATTGGCGGCCGTCGCCTCGGTTCGCGCTCACCTTGACCGAGAGCGTGTTGTTTTCGAGCGACAACGCTGGCCCGTCGCTCAAATACCTCAACCCGCTCACCACCGCGACCCTGGCGGTCGACAATGCGCCGAAGAACGATGAGAACAATGGGCTCATCGGTGGCCAGCTCTGGTGGCAGACCGGCCGGACCACGTTGCACGGCGAACTCGTGCTGGACGATTTCGACTTCGTCAGCGGCAACGAGCCGCCGTCCATCGCACTCACGGGGTCGCTGTGGCGAAGCTTCGACCAGTTCGATGCCGGTGTGGAGGCTACGCTGGTCTCCGCGCGTTCGTATCGCACGCCACAGCCCGAGGGCACGTACGTTTATCTCTTGCGCGGGCTTGGAACCCTCTTCGGCGATTTCGTCCAACTCGCCGGCCGCGCCGACTGGTATGT
>JBCDHV010000230.1:0-6475 GCA_038749615.1 Bacteroidota bacterium | reverse complement strand
TGCTCGTATGCGTGCCGCGCCCACGGTACAGTCGGTCACAGTGCATCAGTTCGAGCAGCTCACGGAAGTCTCGGCACTTGAATTCGACGGCGTCTACTGGGAGGTCGAACACGAGGGCGAGCGAGGGTACGTTCTTGCATCATCCGTTATTGCAAGATCTGATACTGTTGCGTTGACCAGGTATGAGCAAGCTTTCGAGCCAGTGCCACCTGACGCCGCGAGTCCTACGCCTACTGAAGCGGCAATCGACCGGAGTGAAGAAGCAGCCTCTGAGCGCTCTTCCGAGGTTGTCAGCACCTCCCGAACACCATCTGTCGATGACCAGCCTACTCAGGCAGAGCAACCTGCCGTGCAGCCTTCGGAGGATGAGCAATCTGGAGGTGATCCACCGGCTGTTCCCCCGTCGCTTCGGCCCGAGGACCCGTTGCCTTCAGTGGGTAGTGGACCGGGATGGGTCATTCGGGCTGGTGTGCAACAACTCGTGCCGATTACCCCGCCGCAGTTGACTGATCTCTGGAGCAGCACAACGGGCTCCGTTATCGGTATTGGATGGGCTCCCGGTGATCGCTTCGAAGTGCTCGTGGAAGTCGGGTTTGCTACTTTGCCGATCGAGAGCGATTCACTCGTCTCCGCTGGGTTGCCCGTGGATGCTGATGATCCGCTCGAAGGCGGTGGGATCGACCTCGGTCTGTTCCAGGGAGGATTTCGGTACGGGTTCACCGCGTCTAGCAGCACGTTCTTACCGTACCTGGTTTTTCAGGGTGGGCTTCTCCGCTTTACCCCTCAAGATCTCCGCCGCACTGGCGAATCCGAGGCGATCGAGAATCCCCCTGGCGAAAACGTACTCTTCACCAACAACGAAATCGTCCCGCTCGTCAGCCTTGGGTTCGGTCTCGATGTCCGGGTAGCCGGGCCGGTTGTCCTTTTTGCAGAGGCGCGCGCTGCGTTTGGGTTGACCGAACGGGAAGGGACGGCCCTCTTACCTCTTCGACTAGGCCTTTCCTTGCGATGAAAGCGTGTCCCACCTCGCATTCTCAGTACGACAAGCCATGAAGCCTCGCTTTCTGCAGTGTTCTCTACTCCTCGTTTCGTTGGGTTTTGCCGGCTGTGTGTCCAGCGTCACAGGTGTTGCCGATGGCTCCCCGCCGGCCATCGGAGAGCCTCAGGTGCTAGGGCTCATAGAAAATGATGCGCTCAACGAGGCCTCCGGGCTCGTGGATAGCCGGCAGCAGCCAGGTGTGTTGTGGGCGCACAACGACTCGGGAGATGTCCCCAGGCTTTTCGCTATTGGCCGGCAAGGGAACGACCTCGGCACGGTTACTCTCACAGGTGTCACCGCTCGCGATTGGGAAGATCTCGCACTTGGGCCAGGACCTGTGGACGGCACAGACTACCTCTACATCGGGGACTTTGGGGACAATCAACGCCTCGAAGACGTGCACACGATTTACCGCATCGCTGAACCAGACGTCCCAGGAGCTGGCGAATCGACAGAAACTGCTACCGTCGATCTGATCTACTACCGTCTGCCAGATGAACGGCGAGACATGGAGGCGTTTTTTGTCGATCCGCAGACGGCTGATATTTATTTCATCGCGAAGGGCGGTTCGGTTTCGCCAGTCTACCGGTTGCCGGCACCCGTTACCGTGGGAGACACGCTGGTCGCGGAGGCCCTGCCGGCCGTCGAGCTCGGCCGGATCGTCGGGTTTCCTGCTGCGCTGCAAGGGGCAACGGCCGCGGACGTCTCGCTGGATGGCGGGGAAGCACTCGTCAAAACGTATCGCGCCGTGTATTACTGGCGTCGGGCAGACACGGGTCTTCCGTGGTTCGGTGGCCCGGCCACGCAATTGCCATACGAGGCCGAGCCTCAGGGTGAGGCGATTACGTGGGCGGCCGATGGGAGTGGGTACTTCGTGGTGAGCGAAGAGCGGGGCGCTGAGGCGCAGCTCACGTTCTATCCTCGACAAGGGCGTGCCAGCCAATGAGTGATACGGCGTTGCAGCCTTTGATTGCGTGGCCTGCGGCAGCGGCTACACCCGCTGATGCGTTGGTTGCCCTCCACGCATTGGTGCTCGCTTCGTTACCTGTTGCTGGCACCTACCCCGAACTCGAACGTCACGTACTGCACAGTCTCGATGAGCAGGTGACAGCGTTGGCAAAACCCCTCGAAGCGCAAGGCAGCTGGCAGCGGCCCGGACTCGAATCGTTCATCATGGCATGGCTCTTCACGAATCGTCTCGCGCTTGCTCGTCCTAGCATCGAGGCCATGCCCGTTGCCAAGGCCGGCGACGCGGATACGCAGCGTTGGAGGCACGTCGTTCGCCTCCGCGACCACCTTGCACGGTGCAAGACGCTCGAGCCCGATCTTGCCAAGCCCTTTCGCCGGCCGTTTCGTAGCTGTTGGTTCGAGCTGGAGGCTACACTGCGCGTCGTGGAAACGGCCACCGCAGCATCGACGCCCGTGACGCTAAGCCCTCTCGAACGCGTGCGTATTTGGTTGCAATCCGCTGTCCGGTCGGCTACTTTTCGAAGGTAACGGGTGCTCTCACCACGCCCTTGGCTCTGTTGCCCATTTCCACCTCCTCATGCTCACCTACAAAGACGCCGGCGTCGACATTGAAGCCGGCGACCGCGTCGTAGACCAGATCAAACCGCTCGTTCGGCAAACATTTACGCCGGGGGTGCTGGCCGATGTCGGAGCCTTCGGCGGATTCTTTGCGCCCGATCTCTCCGGTTACACAGAACCGGTCTTTGTGTCCTCCGTCGACGGCGTCGGGACAAAGCTGATGGTTGCGGTGATGGCCAACCGGCACGACACGGTCGGGCAGGATCTGGTCAATCACTGCGTCAACGACATTGCCGTTTGTGGGGCCAAGCCGCTGTTCTTCCTGGACTACTTCTCGACGGGCCGGCTCGACCCTCACGTAGCCGTTGAAGTGATTCGAGGATTTGCCTTGGCGTGCAAGGAGAACGGCTGTGCGCTCATCGGTGGTGAAACGGCCGAAATGCCTGACCTCTACCGGGATGGCGACTATGACCTCGCCGGCACAATCGTGGGCATCGTGGACCGCCCTCGCGTCATCGACGGAGGTGCCGTGGAAGCCGGCGACGTGCTCATTGGCTTGCCATCGACAGGGTTACACACGAACGGCTATTCGCTTGCACGCAAGGCGCTTTTTGCGAAGTACACCGTTGAGGATACGCCGAAAGAACTTGGCGGGGTGACCCTGGCTGATGCCTTACTTGCTGTTCATCGGTCGTATTTGAAGCCGATTCAGGCGTTGATCGAGAAAGATCTTGCCCATGCCTTCTCGCACATTACCGGAGGCGGCATCGTAGGGAACACGAAACGCGTCGTAGCCGCGCCGTTGGACTTGCACATCAATTGGTCGGCGTGGGAGCGGCCAGCCTTGTTTGGGCTGATCCAGGAAGCTGGGCACGTCCCCGAGTCTGACATGCGTTCGGCGTTCAATCTCGGCATTGGCCTCATTGCTGTCGTGCCGGCCAACCGGGTGCCGGCTGCCATGGATACCTTACAGACCTTGGGTGAAACGCCCGTGGTGATCGGGGAGGTACGCTAAACTGTCATGCTCAGCACGGTTCTTATCGTGGTGCTCAGCTATCTGCTGGGATCGATACCGGCTAGCGTCTGGGTCGGCAAAGGGCTGTATGGCGTCGATGTCCGTGAGCATGGAAGTGGGAATGCCGGCGCGACGAACGTCTTCCGCGTGCTTGGCTGGAAAGCCGGCGTGCTTACCACACTCATCGACGTGGGGAAAGGGTTTTTCGCCTCAGCGGCCGTCGCCGGGATTCGGATCGACGCCGTTCCTTCGTTTGGGGAATGGGACGCGAGTGTCGTCTTGCAGTTGGTTGCGGGGCTGAGTGCGGTTGTCGGGCACATGTTTCCGGTCTGGGCTCGGTTCAAGGGGGGCAAGGGGGTCAATACGGCGGCCGGCTTTCTGCTTGCGGTAACGCCTCTTTCGCTTCTGATTACCTTCGGCGTGTTCGTGTTCGTTTTGGCCGCTTCACGTTATGTCTCGCTCGCGTCGATGATCGCTGCGGTCTCGTTTCCGACGACAGTTGCGGTTCGGCGCTTTGTGTTCGGCCAAGACTTGGACCCGAGTATTCTCGTGCTAGGCGCCATCTTAGCGGCCGGCATCGTGTACATGCACCGCGCGAACATCGGCCGGCTCCTGGCTGGAAACGAGAACCGGGTTCGGAGCTTCAAGCCTGGGAAAGGGCGGTTGCGCGAGGAACAGGCCGAAGCGAACACACAAACATCCAGCACGGAGTCAAACCAGGAGGCCTCATGATGACGCCTGCAGGATTGCCAGACGATCCCCGTGCCGCCATCCTCGGTGCCGGCAGCTGGGGCACTGCACTCGCCATCAGCCTGGCCAGGCAGGGGCGTGAGGTAACGTTGTGGGTCCGCCGGCCCGAAGCAGCGGTCAGCATGGACCGGGAGCGGCGAAATTGGCACTACCTCCCAAAGGCCGTGCTGCCAGACTCGATCCGGATCATCAGTGATCTCGAAGAGGCCGTAGCGGGGGCAACCGTATGGGTCTTTGCTACGCCCTCCCAATCTATTCGCACTCTGGCAAGCCGGTTAGAGCCGCACGTACACGGCGGTGTCGTCGCCGTCTCCGTGGCGAAAGGCATCGAAAATGGAACTTTGCTCACGACGTCGCAGGTGCTCCGTGCCTGTCTCCCTTCGGTCCGTCCGGACCACGTGGGCGTGCTCTACGGGCCGAGCCATGCGGAGGAGGTTGGGCAAGACCTAGCCACGACGGTCGTGGCAGCCTTCGAACGGCTCGATGTAGCCGAGTACGTTCAGGAGTTGTTCATGAGCCCAACCCTGCGGGTCTACGTCAATACAGATCTGATTGGCGTGGAAGTGGGCGGCTCGGTAAAAAACGTCATGGCGATTGCGGCCGGCATGAGCGACGGCATCGGAGCCGGCGACAATCTCAAGGCGGCGCTCATCACCCGTGGGTTGGCCGAGATGAGCCGGCTTGGGCGGGCCATGGGAGCACGCCCTGAGACGTTTGCTGGCCTTGCCGGCTTAGGCGATCTCGTTGTTACCTGCACGAGCACGCACAGCCGTAATCGGCATCTGGGTGAGCAACTGGGAAGAGGCCGAACCATGGACGAAGTGGCCGCTGAAATGACCATGGTCGCTGAAGGCGTGCGGACCACCCAATCCGTCTACGAACTGGCGAAGCGCCTCGATGTCGAGATGCCGATTACAGAAGCCGTGCATTCGATCTTGTTCGAGGGCAAGGCCCCGAGGGAGGCCTTGCACGAGTTGATGACGCGCACCGCCAAGCATGAAGATTTTACTGCTCCGATCTTCCAGCAGGAAGCTTCAGAGTAGTCAGACGTTCTACATCTGGCAGATGGCCAGACGAAAACGATCATTGGGGCATGACGAGCACAGAATTGAGGCGGCTAGCCGATTTTGGGGAAGGGCCTTCCCTGGAATTCAAACTTCGCGTTCCCAAGCCCAACAAGCTGGCCCGTGAGGTGATCGCTTTCGCGAACACAGACGGTGGAAAGCTACTCGTCGGGGTTGACGACGATGGCACCGTCAAAGGAGTGAAGGACGTCGAAGAGGAGCGGTTCGCCATCGAGGATGCCCTGAGCCGGCTCGTAGCGCCCCGTGTGCCGTACCGGATGGAGCAGATTCCGATCAATCGAAAGCGTGAGGCACTCGTCCTGCACATCCCTGCGAGCCCTCACAAACCCCATTTCCTGCAAGATGGCACGGCCAACGGACGAGGTACTGCCTTCGTACGCGTCGATGATCAGGCGCTTGAGGCCAGCCGTGAAATGGTGCGCATCATGCGAGCCCAAGCCTCAGAGCGTCCCGTACAGTTCGAATACGGGGCCAAGGAGCAAGCTCTGATGGAATACCTCGACCGCTACGAGCGCATCACGGTCAAACAACTCGCCCGGCTCGTCAACGTCTCGGTCAAGCGTGCCAGCCAGACACTCGTGCTGTTGACCAAGGCTCGCCTCCTCCAGATCCATCCCAGTGACGGCGAGGATTTTTTTACGCTTGCGTTCGACGGGTAAGAACTATCAGTGCCAAGGGGCCACATCGCGTGCGATGCAGCCCCTTGGCACTGATAGTTCTTACCGCAATACAGGTCAGGAGATCTGTCCGCCGGACCGCCAGTTGAGTTTTGCTTGTAGCTCTTTGAGGGCATCCCATTCGCCGTCGCGGGCGAGCTCTGCCTGCTGAGACCAGCTCTCTTCGTTGGCGATCTGAGCGAGGCGGGGGTTACCGCTCTCGTTCAGGATCTTGCGGAACTCTTCAACGCTGCCGGCTGCAACCTGCCGGAAGGTGTAAATGCCGGCGCTGTTGAGCAACTGCTCGATTTTCGGCCCGATTCCCCAGAGCAGCTTCAGGTCGTCTGGGTTGGCGGCATAGTCGATGTCGGGGACGATGTTTGCGGCAGCAGCACCGGCGGCA
>JBCDHV010000229.1:0-6498 GCA_038749615.1 Bacteroidota bacterium | reverse complement strand
TCTGCGTCGGCGGGCAGCTCGGACGAGCGCGCACTTGGACCAAGCGATCACGGCGGCCTTTGACGAAGTGAGCAAAGCCGATGCCGCGGGCTGGTTCAGGCACTGCGGATATCGTACCACATCCAACTAATAAATGCTCTATTTTGGGCCGATCAGGCCGAGGGGACGCTTTACCGGATGGACTCCCCGTTGCCGGAAGTTGAAACTCTCTTCAGAGGGCAAGCAGGACACAAGTACGAGTCGGTCGAAGTTGATCCTGGGACTGGGCGCGTGTACTACCTGTATTCGTTCTTAGCCCCTGTCCAGTGGGTTAGCAGCGATGGAACCGTTTCAGGCGAGTCTCTCAGGGGCCTAGCCGGTGTGAACGATTTTACGCTCGACACGCAGCGAGGATGGATTTATGCCATAGGCGCGGATTCAACCTTTACCTACCAAGTCGTTCGATCAAAACTGGATGGGTCCGGCTATGAAGTGATCGTCTCTGACCTTGGGCAGTACCCAGAAAAGATTGCGTTCGACACGCAGAACGAGAAGGTATACTGGACAGAGCCCAACGCAAACCGCGTCCGTTCTGTAGCAGCAACAGGAGGAGCAGTTCAAGTGATCGTGTCAGGCTTTGACGTCCGCCAAGCGAGGTCATTAGCCGTCGATTCTGAGGCAGGGAATATATTCTGGGCCCCCTCTTCCGGGCCGATGTGGCGTGCCAATCTCGGTGGATACAACAAAGTCAAGTTCATTGATGAAGGCCTGTCGGTCAATGACATATCCATCGACGCCGAAGGGGGATATGTGTATTGGGCAGACTCCAACAACCAATTCTCAGGCACTACCATCTTGCGTGCGAGCCTCGCGGATGGATCCGGGGTCGAAGAAGTCGTATCCGGGCTCATACATGTCCGGCATATCTTCGCAGGCTCACAGGGCGGTGATCTGTACTGGAGTGAGGAAGGGGCCTCGAGCCTCTACGGTACGTACGTACAGGCCCTCCAACGTATTCCGTTGGCTCAGCTAGACACGTCCGTGCCCATCGTGGAGGGGGTGGCTGGGCTCACGTCTGTTGCTGTTGATGATCTCGAACAGAAGGTGTACTGGGCCAGCACAGGGGCGAACCTGATCCGTCGCTCGAATTTCGATGGCACGTCTGTAGAAGACGTGGTCTCAGCGTTGGCACCGGCCGATTTCACCGTCGAGCGCCGGTCTGGTAAGCTGTACTGGGTCGAGCAATGGACCGGTTTGCTTCGACGCTCGAATCTCGATGGCAGCGCCAGCGAGACCCTACTATCAGGGTTGGCCCAGCCGAATGCCCTGGCGCTCGATGTCGCGGGCGGGAAGATCTATTGGAGTGAAGTGGCGAGTAGCTCGGGTCTGCTTCGGCGGGCCGACCTGGACGGATCGAACGTAGAAACGTTGAACACAGACCCCGCTTATGCACTGGGTCTGTACTTCGACGAGGCCACGAGCATTCTGTACTGGACTGACTTCGTAGCGAACGCACTCTACCGGAGTTCAGTGGAGACATGGGCTCCTGAGCTCATCATGCGGGCGCTACCGAATCCCCCCTTCGTGGATGACCGTGGCACGCCGGCCGGCTTGACCGGAGACCCCAATCTCGGGGTGCTCTACTGGGCTGATCGCACGTCGAAAGAAGTGCTGCGGGTTGATTTCGACGGGGAAAATTTGGGCCTCGTTTTATCTGCCGCCCCCAATGTGCCGACCGATGTGGCATTGAGTGGGGTGGGAGTGAGTGACTTGGCCGTCCACTTCAAGCGCCCCGCCGGCTGGGGGCTTCCGCGAGTGATCTACAATGACCCCATACCTGCAGGCCCAGGCTCTCACGCCTTGGGTGAACCGATGGTGGCAGAGGGCTGCGGGTGGTACCGCTACGTTCTGGAGGGTACGCACACCGCGACCATCACGTTTAGTGGATACCCAGCGGCTGGCGAGCCCAGAACGGTCCCGCTATCTAGAGGAGAAACCGGATGGTTTGTGCCAGACGAAGCAGCCTCCGGGGATCTGACAGGCACGTGGCATGCCTCGAACCCGGATGGGGCCTGCAGCGAGACCTCCTACTTTTCGGTCAAGATGGCCTTGCAGTCCGTGTACGATACAGACACGGAGCGAATGCCAACCACGCTGCTTGACGAAGGCCTGCTTCCTGCCCGTCAGCCCTTCGCTGATCCGGTCTATGACGGAACACCGCTGGAATATAACGGCAGCGAGATGCTTAGCACCATGGATCCTGACGTGCTTGCCCGAGCAGTCGACTGGGTGCTGATCGAGCTCAGATCTACTAGGTTCGATGCTGCCAGTGTCGTAGCTCAACGGGCAGGTTTACTCTTGGACACCGGCCAGGTCTTTGACCCTGAAGAGGATACATTTATTCGTTTCCGAGATGCCCCGGGGGCTCGTCAAGTGGTTGTCCGGCATCGCAACCATCTCGATGTCGCGTTTCCTCTGCTCATGTCAACCGGTAGCGGCAGGAACTTTGGAATCGATTTTCGGACTGCTGGCAGCCAGGCTCAGCCCATGGTATTGCTTGACGATGGGAGAACGTGGGCCCTCTGGAGCGGAGACGGAGATCTAGACGGCGAAGTGACGGCACGTGATCTCGTCGATGTTCACGAGCTAGGTCTAGGCCAGACGGGCGTCTACCACCGAGGCGATTTCAACCTAGACGGCAACGTAGACGTGCTCGACGTGCTGAATGCATGGCTTCTCTCCAACGGTGCTCATTGATGGAAATGTCGCCGGCTCAGGAGAACGCTGATGCGTTCAACGCCTCCAGCGAGACGATACGCAAGGCCGCCTCGTTGGTAGCATCCAGGATCACCGGAGGGGCAACGCCGGCTTCGTAGGCTTCTTGCCAGCGGCGGGCGCAGAGGCACCAGCGGCCGCCGGGGGTGAGGCCGGGGAAGCCGTAGGCCGGGATGGGCGTCGAGAGATCGTTGCCGCGGCTCTTGGTGAACGACAAAAACTCCGCCGTCATCACCGCGCAGACGACGTGCACGCCGGCATCGTCTGGCCCGGTCTCGCAGCAGCCGTCGCGGTAAAAGCCCGTCATCGGATCGGTCCCGCACGGTTGGAGCGGGCCACCCAGCACGTTTCTAGTTGTTGGTTCGCTCACGGTGTTCGCTTTTGGTTGGGCAGTTGGGCGGTTGGCTAGTCGGGCGATCACAAAAACCAACCGCCCAACCATCCAACTGCCCAACTAACTACCGACCTGCTGCTTCGTTGCGGAAGGCTTCGGTGGCCGTGATGGCAAGCTCGACGCGGCGGTTGAGCTGCCGGCCCGAGGCCGTCTCGTTGTCGGCGATGGGGTCGGTTTCGCCGCGGCCCATTGTCTGGATGCGCGATACGGAGACGCCTTGCAACTGGAGGTACTGCGCGGCCGAACGCGCTCTGCGCTCCGAGAGGTCCTGGTTGTACGAGTCGGTGCCGGTGGCATCTGTGTGGCCGACGATCAGGATCTCGGTGTTGTCGTATTCGCCGAGGCTGGCAGCCAGTTCGTTCAGGTTCTGTTGGGCGACGGGTAGCAGTTCGGACGAGTCGACGTTGAAGAGCAGGCCGCTCTCGAATTTGACCGCGATGCCTTCTCCGACACGCTCGACTTCCGCGCCTTCGAGATCATTTTCTAACTCTTCAGCCTGCTGGTCCATCTGCCGGCCAATCACGCCGCCGGCCACACCACCAACCGCCGCGCCGATGATGGCCCCGCGCGTCGCGTTGCCGAAGATTTTGCCGATCGCGCCGCCGGCTACCGCGCCCGTGCCGGCGCCTACCACGGCCCCGTCGCGCGTCTTGTTCGGCCCAGTGCACGCCGTAATCGTGAGAAGTGAACACAACAATCCAACGGAGAGAATCCGGTACATACCTAAGAGAGGTTGATTGAGAGAGGGGACGGGATTGCAGAAATGCGCGCTTCGTACAAGCCTTTGCTCACTTTGTTCGCAGTAGCAGGTGTGCGGGTAGCGGGTAGCAGGTGGATGGGGGTTTGGAGACGTGCTGGGCTGGTTTGAACGTCTCGCTGACACAACCACCTGCTACCCGCCACGTGAGCGACGCGGACATTGTTCACCCGCTACGCGAGCGCAGCGAGCCCTGCGGTTCGTATACTCTGCCGCCTGTTCATCAACCGAGTGCTCCTCATGGAAAGCCCGTCTCCCGGGTACCGTCACCGTGTGCTGGTGCTCGCTTACTACTTCCCGCCGATGGGAGGAAGTGGCGTGCAACGGACCGCCAAGTTCGTCAAATACCTCCCGATGTACGGGTGGGAGCCGGTCGTGCTGACGGCTGAGCCGGGCGGGTACTATGCGTTCGACGAGACGCTGCAGGCTGAGATGGAACGCGCCGGCATCGAGGTGCGCCGGACCTCTTCGTTCGATCCCAATCGCTTGCTCGGCAAGGAGCGGACCGTCCCGATGCCCGGCGAGGTGGGGCGGAAGCTGTTCTCGGGGTTGAGCCAGATGTTTTTCGTCCCGGACAACAAGAAGGGCTGGGCCGAGCCGGCGTTCGAGGCCGGCAAGAAGCTCCTGGAAATGCGGCGCTTCGATGCCATTTTTTCGACGGCCCCACCGTACACCTCGCATCTCGTCGGCATGCGGCTGAGCAAGGCCTTCGGGCTGCCGCTCATTACCGATTTTCGGGACGATTGGGTCGGGAATCCGCGCCATCGGTACCCTACGCCCTGGCACCGGAAGCGCCATGAGGCCCTCGAACGCGAGGTGTTGCAATACAGCGCGGCGGCGGTCACGATCAACCGGGCGATCCAGGGGAATCTCGCCCGCCGGACGCTCGGGGCAAGCGGGCTCAAGAAGGTGCATGTCATTCCGCAAGGGTATGACCTCGACGACTTCACGCAGGCCACGCCGGCCCCCGCGCGCTCGGAGGTCATGCGCCTCCTCTACGCCGGCCTGTTCTACGACGCGCAGAAGCCGAACACCTTCCTGAAAGGCCTCGCCGATCTCCTGGAACGCCGGCCTGACATCCGCCCGCGCATCGAGGCCAAATTCGTAGGCATGCTGCCGAAAAAAGGGCAGCAGTTGATCGCTAAACTCAAGCTCGAAGACGTGACCGTCGTCGACACGTACCGGCCTCACCTCGAAACCGTCGGAGAACTCCTCAGCGCCGATGTCCTCTGGATGACCGTCGGGCACCAGAAGGCCGAGGAGACGATCTCGACAGGGAAACTCTACGAGTACATCGGTACGCATAAGCCCATCCTCGGGCTCGTCCCAGAGGGCACGGCTGCCCAAACCCTGCGGCAGTACGGAGCCGGCGTCGTGGTAGACCCAGACGACGTGGTGGGGACCTCGGTCGCTCTCGAACGCCTCTTCGATCAATGGGCCACGAGTGCGCTGCCCCACGTTGATCAAGCGTTTGTGCAAACGTTCAACCGGCAGCACCTCGCCAGCGACCTCGCCGAGGTCATGCGGTCGACGCTCTCGCGCCTCGACGATGTGGTGATGTAACGGGGTGATCTGACCGAACAGGCCAGAGCCAGCCGGCACTTGGTGTTTTGCCTCGCCATGAATAGACTCCGGTCTAGGCTTGTCTCTGCACGGGCCTGCTCGTTTTTTCTCCTTCCCCAATGCCGTCATGCGCACTTTTTTCTTCCTGCTCGCTGCCTGTTTGTTCTCAGCACCCTCGGCCTCTGCCCAAACAACAGCGTCCTCGGACGCAGACAGTCCCATGGACCCGCTGGCTTTTTTGGCCGGTGAATGGGAGGGCGAAGGCTGGATGATGGTTGGCCCCAATCAGCGCCACACGTTCGTCCAGAAAGAACACGTCGAGACTCGGCTCGATGGAAATCTGATGTTGATTGAGGGGCTCGGGCGAGCCTCCGAGGACACGAGCCGCGTAGTGCACCATGCCTTTGCCGTCGTGAGCTACAACGCCGCAGACGGACTCTACGTGATGCGGGCTCACCGGGCAAACGGAGCCGGCACGCAATCGATTGATGCCGAGGCAACCGTCGAGGACGGAGCGTTTGTCTGGGGCTTCGATGATCCCCGTGCCGGTACCATCCGCTACACGATTCGTGAGGACGCGGACGGCCGTTGGTTCGAGATCGGAGAAATGTCCCGCGATGGCGGGGCCACGTGGTTTCAATTCTTTGAAATGACGCTGGAGCGCGTAGACGCTTGACGTACACTCTTGCGAGAACGGGAGCGCCCTGCGCGAACTGCCCCCCGCAGACGTTGCTTGCCTCGCGTTCTCTGCGGCCTGAAGGCATGATGAGGCCGCTCACGTACCCTTCTAACTCCTGACTGAAGACGAGCAATGCGCATAGGCCGCGTTGGCGTGGTGGTGATTGCCTGTTGGCTGGCGAGTGGAGGCGCGGTTGCGCAAGAGACACCGGCCCCTGCGCTCACTCCGGAATTGATCGTGAAGCTGAAGCCGGCTGCGCACGAGGCCGTCCAGGCCGACTTGGCACGGCCGGGCAAGACCTCGCCGTTGGGGCCGCTGACGCCGGCCTTCCCCGAACTCACGCGCCGGCCC
>JBCDHV010000228.1:0-6509 GCA_038749615.1 Bacteroidota bacterium | reverse complement strand
GCGTACTGGAGTGGCTACCGCAACTGGCCGGCGGAGAAGCTGGTGCTGGGCCTTCCGCTCTACGGCCGGAATTTCAACGACGGCGGCACCAGTCTCGCCTACCGGCTCATCCTCGCCGACACGCCAGCCGTCGCCTTGGCCGACTACCACGACCGCGTCTACTACAACGGCCGGCCCACCATCGAAGCCAAGGCCCGCTACGTCTCCGAGCGCGAGTTCGCCGGCGTCATGCTCTGGCAAATCGCCCACGACACCACCGCCACCGAACTCAGCCTAACCGCCGCCGTCGCCGACGTGTTCGCCTGCGACGTGGCACCGGAGGGGTGTTGATTCGCTTCGCTCACGTGGAAAGGATGAGACGTGCCAGGGGGATACGTGGGGGGGTTCGCTTCGCTCACGTGAAAGCGTGGTCATGTGGATGGGTAGATGAGTGGGAAACGAACTGAAAGGGACCGGCTCTTTGTAAAATCTTGCCTATTCTCCGGCGGTCTGCCAGACGATTCATATTGTCCCCCACCTCTCAACCGTTCCCCATTTCCCCCTGTCAACCATCACTCCCACCTACGTGCGCTCTAAACGAGCGCGGCGGATCAGCATAACGGTGCGGCCTTACCAGGGCGTGCGCGTGACCGTGCCGGCGCGGGGGAGTATGGCGGAGGCCAAGCGGTTCGTTGCTCAGAAGCAGGCGTGGATCGAGCGGGCGGTGGCGAAGGTCAGGGCGCGCGAGCAGCGGGTGGTGTACGGGCCTGAAACGCCGGCTCCGACGCGGTCACACCGGCTGGCGTTCGTCCAAAGCAATGTCGATGCGCCGAGCGTGCGGGTATCTGCCGGGACGATCCGTATTCAGGTACCGGCCAGTCTCCGCATCGAAAGCGAGCCTGTGCAGTCCGTGATCCGCGACGGCATCGTGCGAGCCTTACGCATCGAGGCGAAGGCGTACCTGCCAGATCGCGTGGCTCAGTTGGCGCGCCGGCATGGCTTCTCGTTCAAAAGCGTCGCCATCAAAAACGCCCGAACGCGCTGGGGCAGCTGTTCAGCGCAGAACCGCATCAACCTGAACCTCCACCTGATGCGTTTGCCCGACGAGCTCGTCGATTATGTCATCCTCCACGAACTCGTCCACACCGTCCACAAACACCACCAGCCGGCCTTCTGGGATGCCCTCGAAGCCGTCTGCCCTGGCTCCAAACAGCTAGACCGCCGGCTGAAGGAGTTTGAGTTGACGAGTGGATAGGGTTCGCTTCGCTCACGTGGACGAGTGGTCAGGCAGAAGGGTGGAAGGGTGGAAGAGTGGTCAGGGGGATAGGTTGAAGGGTGGGGAACGAGCTGAAGGGGGCTGGTTCCACGCAACATCCTGCCAATTCTCCGACGGCCTGCTTGGCGATTCATTTTGTCACCCACCCGTCCACCTGGCACGTCTCACCCTATCCACCTGAGCGAAGCGAAACCCTTGCACTCCGCCGGCCCTGCCCCTAGGTTGTAGTATTGCCCCTGCCTACTCTCCCCCATGCCCATGTTTAGGATTTGTATTGTGCTGTGCGCTGGTGTCGTTCTCGTAGCCGGCTGTGGCTCGGATGCCGACCGTGAATTGCCCACCCGAGGCCAGGACCCGTTCGTTTTTCGATCAGTGCTCGATGAGAAGCCGCGGATGGTGACCGTCGCGCTGAGCGACGAGATGTGGGCCGCCTATGACGCCAAGCGTGGATCGATCTACAAGGTCTGGAAAGAAGGCGTCACGCTCGACGGAGCCGTCTACACCTACGCACACGGTCCGCAGCCCACGTCGAACGGCCGAGCCTATTTCGTCAGCCCATACGAAGAGCCGTGGAGCATTACTCGGAACGGTGCGACGGATCAGCCCACCGTGCGCTACAAGGGCCACCAAATCGTCGACGGACAAGCGTCGCTCGTGTACCATCTTCGTCTCGATGAAGACACCGTCGTGGAGGTCACGGAGACGCCTGAATATCTCAGGACAGACACGCGGCACGCGCTCGAACGGACGTACCAGGTCGAGGGCCTACCGGAGGGTGCGCAGCTTCACCTCAAGCTGCATCTCAACTCGCTAGCTAACCCGACGCCCTACGAAACCGATGGGGAACTAGCGGTCACGGACGAGGAGCGCATCGGGGCCGTCACGAAGCTCAACGGCACGCTCACGCTCAACGGCAACGGCACCACGACGCTCACGAGCTACTTCGCGCCCGACCCGATGGTCAGCCCGGTTCAGCGCGTCACGGAGGGCGGCGATATCCATCCCGGTCTCGCCCTCATCAACCGCAGCGATTGCCAAACCTGCCACAACGAGCAAGTCCAGACCGTCGGGCCCTCCTACGCCGCCATTGCCGAACGCTATGCCCACACGCCCGGCAACATCACGGCCCTCGCCGGCAAGGTCATCAGTGGTGGCGCCGGCCAGTGGGGCAACGTCGTCATGACGGCTCACCCGGACCTCTCGCCCGAGGACGCCGAGACCATGATCGCCTACGTGATGTCGCTCGACGGCGAGCCGCTGTCGGACGACGGACCGCCGGCTGGGCACCCGCTGGCCGTCGACCCGCCCGAAGCGCCCACGGGCGAAGATCAGGGCCTCGTGGTGACGGTCTATCAATTCCCGACCGGCATCGAAGGGTTCCCAGCCGCTGAGGACCTTCCTGATCCCGTGTACTCCGGCGTCTCCCCTGCCCTGCACGCACCGCGCGACAACGATTTTCAAGGCCTCGAAAATAACTTCTACCTCGAAGCAGAAGGCTACCTGGATGTCCCAGAAGACGACAACTACGTGATCCGCATCGTCAGCGATGACGGCTCCCAGGTCTTCCTCGACGGCGAACTACTGATCGACAACGGCGGCTTCCACGGCCCGGAGCCAAAAGACGCCGAACTCCTGCTCGAAGCCGGCCAGTATCCGCTGCTCGTCAAGTACTTCCAGGGCGGCGGCGGCAAAGCACTCTCGCTGCAATGGCGTGCACACGGCGACGATGCGTTCACGGTCGTCCCCCCTTCTGCGCTCCGGTTCGATAGCGACCGCGTCGTTGAGATCAACCAGGAGAGCCGGCCCACGCAGCTCGATTACGTCCCAGGCGACCAAGGCTCGCTCGTCGATGTCCATCCGAGCTTCCGCGTCGAAAACCTCCGGCCCGAAGGCTTTACGCCTCCGGTTGGTGGACTCGATGTCACGGAGGACGGCACCATCTACGTCAGCACGTGGGACAGCCTCGGAGCCGTCTACAAGCTCACCAACACGAACACCGGCAACCCGGAAGCCATCCAGGTGACCCGTATCGCTGCCGGCTTGGCCGAGCCACTGGGCCTCAAGGTGGTCGATGGCGACGTGTACGTGCTCCAAAAGCAAGAACTCACCCGCCTCGTCGACACCGACGGCGACGGTTTGACCGACATCTACGAAACGGTCTCCAACGACTGGGACGTCTCCTCAAACTTCCACGAGTTCGCGTTCGGGCTCGTCTACGAGGACGGCTACTTCTACGGCACGCTCGCAACGGCCATCGAGCCGGGCGGAGCCAGCACGCAGCCCCAGATTCAAGACCGGGGCCGGCTCATCAAGATCAACAAAGACACGGGCGAGATCGACTTCGTAGCGCAAGGACTTCGCACGCCGAATGGCATCGGATACGGCGTCGACGATCACCTGTACATCGCCGATAACCAGGGCGACTGGCTACCCGTCAGTAAGATCGTGCGCGTCCGAGACGAGGCCTTCTACGGCTCCTATTCTGTCGACCCCGAAGGCACGAAAGACTTGCCCGTAGACCAACCCGTCGTGTGGTTGCCGCAGGACGAGATTGGCAACTCGCCGAGCCAGCCGGCTCCGCTGAACGTGGGGATCTACCAGAACCAGATGGTCCACGGCGAGGTCACGCACGGGGGGCTGAAGCGCGTGTTTGCCGAGGACATCAACGGCCAATATCAGGGCGCAGTCTTCCGGTTCACCCAGGGCCTTGAAGCCGGCGTCAACCGCACCGTCGTAGGACCCGACGGGCATTTGTATGTTGGCGGCATCGGCGCACCGGGCAACTGGGGACAGACGGGCAAACTCTGGTACGGCTTGCAGCGGCTCGTCCACACCGGCGCGCCCGTGTTCGAAATGCTCGCCGTGCGCGCCCAGACCAACGGCATGGAAATCGAGTTCACTGAGCCGCTTGCGCCCAATGCCGGCTTCGACCCCGCCGGCTACGAGGTCTCGCAGTGGAAGTACGTCCCGACGGTCGATTACGGCGGCCCGAAAGTTGACAACCGCCGGCTCAACGTCCGCAGCGTCAACATCAGCGAAGACCGCACCCGTGTCTTCCTCGAACTCGACGGCATGCGGGAGGGCCACGTGGTTTACATCCGCCTTGCCGATGGCTTCATGAGCGAGGCCGGCCGCGGGCTCTGGACCACCGAGGCGTGGTACACCCTCAACGAAATCCCGAACGGCCGGCGTGGCTTTGCCAACCAATCCATCGCCGAGCCGACCGTCCCGAACACACTCACGGAAGCCGAACAAGCCGCTGGTTGGACCTTGCTGTTCGATGGCCAGAGCACCGAAGGCTGGACGAACTTTGGTACCGACACCATCGGCTCGGCCTGGACCGTGCGCGATGGCACGCTGATGATCGGCGGCGAGAAAGACGGCTGGCAGTTTGCCGGCGGGGGCGACATCGTGACGGACGCCACGTTCGAGGACTTCGAGTTGTCGCTGGAATGGAAAGTCGCCACGTGCGGCAACAGCGGGATCATGTACCTCGTCCAGGAAACGGACGCCTTCGAGTATCCCTGGCAGACCGGCCCCGAGATGCAGATCCTCGACAACGATTGCCACCCCGATGGCAAGATCCGCTCCCACCGCGCCGGCGACCTCTATGACCTCGTCGAAGGAGATTTCGATGCCACGCGCCCCGTCGGCGAATGGAATCAGGCCCGGATCAAGCTCCAGGACGGCCGGCTCGAACACTGGCTCAACGGCCGCAAACTCCTCGAAACCGAGGTCTTCACGCCGGCCTGGGAAGCCCTGATCGCCGGCAGCAAGTTCAACGAGATGCCTGGTTTCGGGCAGTCGCCGACGGGCAAAATCGCCCTCCAAGACCACGGCGACCCGGTGGCGTTTCGCAACATCAAAGTCAGGCGGCTTTGATGTTTCGTGGATAGGTGGCCAGGTACCAGGTGGAAACGTGGGGAACGAGATGGAGCGGCCTTGACGTCGCGTAGACGGGTGGCCAGGTACCAGGTGGAGACGTGGGGAACGAGATGGAGCGGCCTTGATGCCGCGTGGACGGGTGGATAGGTACCAGGTGGAGACGTGGGGAACGAGATGGAGCGTCTAGCTCACGGCCAGAGACCGAGCTAGATGTCACGAATAACCAACCTCCTACAGCTCGTCCCCCACTTATCAACTTCTCGCCGTCTCACCCTCTCCACCTGAGCGCAGCGAATTCCCCACCCAACGGCCCAACCATCAACCATCAGCCGGCCAGCGCAGCGATCAACTCTTCTTCGACGGACGCGCCCTTATCGCGGGCGTACCAGCCGGAAAGGGCCTTGTAGATATCCGGCTTGTCGACGCCGGCTTCGCGTTGGGTACGGAAGAGGTCCGCGGCGGCGGTTGGGCGCGGGCCCCACTGGAAGAGCTCCGTGCCCTGCTCATCAAACGCAATGAGCTTCGGGATGGCGCGAGACCCGTTGGTGAGGTAGCGGTCCATGACATCGAGGTGCTCGTCGCGGGCCAGAATCCGCAGCGTGATCGCCGGGTTGAGCGCCGCGATGTCAGCAACGAACGGAAGCAGCTGGCCGGAGTCGCCGCACCACGTCTCGGTGATGACGAGCCAGGTCTGCGGGGCCTTCACGGTGTCCAGCGCAGCGCGGACGGCATCCGAGGGCTGGTACGTCTTGTGGATGCGCTTCGTGCGCTGGTACGCCAGCTTCACGTACTTGTGCATCGCCGGGTTCGGCGTGCCTTCGAGCGCCTCGGTTTCGAGCGTCGTGTAGTAGTCGGCATACGAAACGGCGTGTTCAATTTCGGCCGGCAGGTGCGTGTCGGTGGTCATAGTCGAGAGGGGTGAGTGGTTGCTCGTTTGTCTGCCACTGAGTGCCCGAACGCACGAAAATGTTTCGATTTAACAAATCCCCGATTTGTTAAATCGGGGATCTAGAACGTGAAGTGAGATTGAAGAAACGCAAACGCGGTATCTGTGACGGATTGCTCGCGTAGTAGGCGTCCACCTCTACTCTCCCGAACGACCCATCACATGCGTTCGATTCGCGTTCTCGGACTACTCGTACTCGCACCCTTCTTTGCGTTCGCTCAAGAGCGTGCCTCGGTCAGTGGCTATGTCACCGACGCCCGAACCGGCGAGACGCTACTGCTCGCCAACGTGCGGATTGCCGGCACCACGACCGGCGCCGCGACCAACAACAGCGGCTATTACACGCTCACCGGGTTGGCCCCAGGCTCGTACGACCTGATCTACTCGTACCTCGGCTATCTCGAAGCCAAACGCGAGGTCACG
>JBCDHV010000227.1:0-6528 GCA_038749615.1 Bacteroidota bacterium | reverse complement strand
TCACTACTTCAACACGGATCCTGATGTGGGCGCTACCACCTGGCCGGGCGTCGCGATGACCTCGGAAGGATGCGATTGGTACTCGTACACGATCGCCGGCACGGGGTCGGCTGGACTGGTATTCAACGCGAACACCTCGCCGCAGACCATCGACCTAACGCGCAGCCAGGAAGGCTGGTTCACTCCGACGCCGCCCTCGAACGGCAACTGGGGCGGTACCTGGAGCGATACTGACCCGGACGGGCCGTGCGACCCCGGCAACGATCCTCCGCAAGTCGCGATCAGCCCGTCCTCCCAGATCTCGGCCAATCCGATCACCGTCACGATCTCCGCGTCGGATGACAGCGATCCTGATCCGGCCATTTTCTACACGACGGACGGCAGCATTCCAACCTCAGCCTCCACGGCTTACGGCGCACCTTTCTCCGTGATGACGACGACCACCGTCCGCGCCGTCGCCATCGACGACCAGAATGCGAGTTCGCCGATTGCGTCTGAGACGTACACCATCGGTAGTGGCTTGCCGGCGGGTCTGACGGTGCATTTCAAGCGCCCGGCAGGGTGGGGGCTTCCGCACATTCACTTCTGGAACACCACGCCAGCAGAACCTGCTACCACGTGGCCTGGCCGCCCGATGGTGAGCGAAGGCTGCGGCTGGTACAGCTACACGTTCGACGTCGCGACGCAGACGAACATCGTCTTCAACGGCGCGCCGGCCAACCCCATCCCCCAGACAGTCGACCTCAGCCGTGACACGGAAGGCTGGTACACCCCGACGCCGGGCTCGAGCCCGTTGTCTGGCACCTGGAGCGACACCGATCCTGAACCTGGCATGTGCGACATGGCCACTCTGGATCTCAAGGTGTACCCAAGCGGATTTTACCAAAACGGCTCGCTCTCGAAGGCGCTCGATGCGGCCAGCCTGCTCCCGAATCGGCAGCCCTACACCGCCTTCCCAGATCACCCGAACGAGTACTACGGCCTGGAGCAAGTCGGCGCAGCGGCCGACATCGCCGACTGGGTACTGGTGGAATTTCGGACGTCCACAACAGCCGTTTCCACCGACATGGTGCGTGCCGGGTTCGTCAAGGCAGACGGGACGGTCGTCGATGTCGACGGATCGAGCTTCGACGCGCCGGTAGGGGACTACTACATCGTGGTCCGGCACCGCAATCACCTGCCCGTTATGAGCGCCTCCGCCGTCACGTTCACGGCCAACACGGCTTCGTCGTACGATTTCACCACGTCCCAAGCCCAAGCCTTCGGGACAGATCCGATGGTTGAGGTCTCGACAGGCGTCTTCGGCATGCCGGCGGGCGACTTTGATCTGGACCAGGACGTAGATCTTCAGGATGTGCTACAGTTCTGGCTCCCGGCCAACGGCTCGCCAGACGCCGGCTACTTCATGGTCGACGCCGACGGTTCCACGACCGATGACGCCGGCGACGGCTTGAAGGCCGCTGCATCCGTTGGGAAGACCTCGCAGGTGCCGGATTGAAGCCCGGGAGCCGGCAACCAGACGCCTTTTGACCCGTAGCAGGCCACACCCCGAAACACACCTCACGAAGTTAAGTTGAAACGCCTCAACCCGATTGACTGGGACAGGAAAACGGGGTATATTTCCGTTCTTGACAAAATGGTGGCTGTAGCTCAGTCGGTTAGAGCGCCAGGTTGTGGCCCTGGAGGTCGGGGGTTCAATTCCCCTCAGTCACCCACCAGGTTGTTGCGCCCGGTCATCTTCGGCTCAGCCACCAACTGTACCCGCCGCGTTCGTCTAGGGGTCTAGGACGCCGGCCTTTCACGCCGGTAACACGGGTTCAAATCCCGTACGCGGTACCTCAAACGCCCTCGCCGGCTCATGCCGGCGAGGGCGTTTCATATTTTTTGGGGTTCTGTTCTCCAGTACCCGGTAGCCTATGCCATCAGCACCCTGGACGCAGAGAACCCCATGCCTTCAACGTCTCTTCGCTGTCCGTTAACACCTCGTTAACCCGAGCGTGAAGCGTGCACGAATGAAAGCGCTTGCACGCATCATGTCAGTACGTAACCCGTTGGTATAGACGATATTAGTCTACGAATCGACGAAATGTGTAAGGCACACACCTAGTTCGAGTTCACGAAACGACCCAATTATGATCAACAAGAAATACAGCCCCAAAGGCAAATCCTGCAAAGTCACGTTCGAACTGCCGGCTGACGCCGCGGCCGAAAGCGTCGCCGTCCTCGGTGAGTTCAACAACTGGGACCCGGCCGCCAACACGCTGGCTCTCAAGAAGAAAAAAGGCGTCTGGACGACGACCGTCTCTCTCAAGCCCGGCAACGAGTACGCCTTCCGCTACCTCGCCGACGGCAACGAGTGGAGCAACGACGAAGACGCCGACCGCGTCGAAGCCAACACGTATGGCACGACCAACAGCGTGATTGCGCTCTAAGCTTGGCAGATGGGGAGGTAGGATGGTCGGTTGCGCCAGTTAAGGAACGCGACCACCATTGCACATCTTTTGCCTACCCATGTACCTGTCCAGTTCTGATTGTCGGCCCGTGCTGACTGAAGCGCCTCCGAAGTCTCGGGGGCGCTTTCTTCGTTTTAGCCCCACCGGAAGCCGAACCGGCGCCAAGCCAGCAGCAAGCCGGCAGCGTACACGATCAGCACGCCGGCTACTACGGCGTAGCCTGTCCACGAGCCGGCGAAGACCGTCAGCGGCAGGTTGATCAGAATCAGCAACGGAAAGCCTAGCGTCAGGGCCACCCCGCTGCCGAGCGCGAGGTCCTGCGCTACGGGCGTCTCGTACTCTGGGTCTGTCACGCGGACGAGGGCGAGGCCGGATGTGAGCGTGCCCGTCATCTCTCCGTACAGCCCGATGAAGCGCTCGAACAGGTGATCCGTGAAGGACCGCCGGCTCGCCCACTTGACGACGAGGTAGGTCAGTGGGGTACCCACGAGAACCAGGAGGCTGATGGGCAGCGCATAGGCGGCGATGACGGTCACGTTGATGGCCATGATGCTGGCGGCGATCAGGTAATCGGCACAGAGCCCTGTGAGGCGGTTCAGAAGGCCAGCATCGATCAGGCGGTCCGAGGCAAACCGGTCGATGCTACGGCGCGCCAGCAGGGCCAGCAGATTCGCTGCGATGAAGTGGAACGACCAGAGGGTCGGGACTTCACGCTCCAGGCCGGCTCGTACCAGTCCGTCGGCAGCCAACGAGACGAGGCCGAACGTAATCAGGTAGACGACGCCAACGACGGCCACGTGCAACGAGAGCGCGTCGATAGCGGCACTGCTCGTCGTGAGCATGCCGGCCGGCTCAGGCGTCGAGTCCTCGACGAACCCAGTGCGCACCGCTTCGCTCGATTGGCCCTCGATGCCGACTTCACCGCGTCGGATTCCCCGGTTCACCAGGGCGATGCCCGTTCCGTAGGCCACCAGAAAGCCGGCCGTCGATAACGTGAGGCCCACCGAGCCGGCTCCTTCGACCCCCAGTGCTTCCCAGGATTGGCCGACGGCGTACGCCACGCCTGGGCCCATGCCGAAGCCCAACGTCAGCAACATCCCCAGAGCCGGCGCGAGCGTCGGTTGGATGAGCAGCACCACGAGCGACACGATGGCTAGCCCAATGACCGTCTGCACGGCAAAGACGAGGATTTGAATGAACCCGTTGTGGAGTGCGGCCCGGGACGTCGTGGCACGCCCTCTGAGCCCCACGGCGATGAACGTGAGCGCTAGCAAATGATAGACGTAGACCCCCATCCGCTCCGTGCTGATCGGGAGGAGGTCCAGGATGCCTGGGCCTAACGAGAACCCGATCACGCCGGCCACGAGACAGTTGGGCACAAAGTACCGCTGGAGAAAGCCCACGCGGCGCCTCAGCATGGTTGCGAGGACGAGCAACAGGCTGACGAATGCGAGGTCTAGAATGACCTGTTCAGCCGTAAACGTGAGGGACCACATGAGTGGGCTGTTGGGTGGGAATCAGGCAGCGATAGGTCAGCTGCGAGGTCAGTTGTGAAGGCAATCGGCGATGACGTTCATCCAGCCTAGCGCACTTCCGCCGTACTCGAACCGAAGCTCGCGGTGGCCCGAGGACGTGTAGACATGAAGCCGGCGGTTCGTGCCGATGTCGGTGCTTTGGATGGTCTCCAGTGAGAACGTCTCACGGCGCGCGCCGGCGAGTTCGATGCGGTCGGCAAAGAGCCGTGCCGTATGAGGGCCAAGCGGCGCGTACGCCTCATCGGCTTCAATGTAGACATCCACACGCTGTTCGAGAAGCGGAGCGGTCGTGCTCCGATCCAACGGAAGCTTGCGGAGCTGCGCGTAAAGTTTTGTCGGCGTGGTCGTTTCGCCCGACTGCACGTCGGCCAGCGTCGAGTCTGCGTGCATCCGGTAGCGCCGCGTCGGGGTGACGACGTGCCGGCCATCAGGCGAGGTGACTGTGCCGAAGCTACCGGATTCGGGGCATCGGTACAGCAGCCGGTGAATCCCAGAGGCCGGCTTGTATGCCCAGCGAGGCCGACACTCAGCCGGCGGCTCCGACTCGTCTTCGTCGATGAGAGGGCGAAGAACTTGCTCGATGGTGGCCGGGGTGTCGGACCGAGCAAAGACATGCGGCTCTAGAAACTCGACGCGGATGCGTGCCGGCCTGGGATAATCCGCCCAACGCGGCCAGCCGACGTACGACCCCTGCACACGCACGGGATGCACGGGAGCACCAGTCTTCGCGTAAAGCTTTAACGTCGACGGCAAAATCCAAGGCAGCGGCCGGCCATCCCAGCTTCGGCCTCCCTGCGGATAAATGACGATGCTGCGGTCGTGCTCCAGCAGGTTGAACAAGTGCCGGACGAGCCCCGGCTCGGTCACCCGTTTCCGCGTCGGGAAAATGCCGATGGCCCGAAGGCTCCGCGCGAAGAGCCCCGCCCGGACGTGATCATGCGCCATCACACCGGCGCTCGGTTGGGGCGTGAACAGGTTGATCAGAAACGGATCCATGTTGTTCGAGTGATTCCCCACCACGAACGACGCTCCTTCCGGCCGATGCTCGATGCCAACCGCTTTGGGCCGCCACAACACCCGCATCAACGGGAAAAGCGCCGCCTTCAACCCCAGCGTCGCCCACAACGCCGGCTCGTACCGCGACTCCAAAACCCGCCCATCACCCGACATAGCACCCAACAAAAAAATGACAACCCCCGAACCTCCTCCTCTCCACCACCCTCACTGCCCCCAAAAACCCTGCTCCCTTCACCCTGCTCCCTTCACCCTGCTCCCTTCACCCTGCTCCCTTCCCCCTTCACCCTCCTACCCAAACAACCACCGCACCACATACACCGACGCAAACACCGCGGCAAAGTCAGCAAGCAACCCCGCCGGCACTGCGTGGCGCGTTTTCTTCACGTTGATGGCCCCGAAATACACCGCGATCACGTAAAACGTCGTCTCCGTCGATCCGAACATCGTCGCGGCCATTTTGACCAGCAGCGAGTCCTCCCCAAACTGCCCGATCATGTCTACCACGATCGCTGCCGATCCTGATCCCGTCAGCGGCCGCACGATCATCATCGGCACCAAGTCCGCCGGCACGCCGACCAGCCCAAGCAATGGCCGCAACGCCTCGATCAGGAAGTCGAGCGCGCCGGAAGCCCTGAACATCGCAATCGCGAACAGGATGGCGACGAGGTAAGGGATGATCGTCACTGCGACCTTGAAGCCCTCTTTTGCGCCCTCGACGAATTCCTCGTACACAGGGACGCGCTTGATCAATCCGTAGACGGGGAAGCCTACGATCAGCAGAGGAATGATGAGGGCCGACAGCACGTCGAGCAAATCGCGGAAGAACATGGTTGATTAGATGGTTGGGCAGGTGGGTGGGGTTGGCTCGGACCGCTGTATAGATCTGGTTTAGGAGGAGGTGCTTGGATCTAAGCGGTACCAGCGGGTGCGTTGGAGGAGCTTGGCGGCAACGACGCCGACGGTCGTGCTGATGAGCGTGGCGATGATGATGGCGAAAATGAGCTGGTTCACTTGAAGGCCCATCACGGCCACGAGCAGCGCCGGCGGGACGAGTTGCACGCTGCCGGTGTTGAGCGCGAGCAGCGTAACCATCGGGTTGGTGGCCGTCTCTTTGTCGCCCTCGTTGAGCGTCTGAAGGCTCTCCATCGCCTTGATCCCCAGCGGCGTCGCGGCATTCCCGAGGCCCAGCATGTTGGCGGTGATGTTGAGCGCGACGAGGCCCATCGCCGGGTGATCTTTCGGGATCTCGGGAAAGATCGGCCGCAGCACGGGCTGCACGAGGCGGTTCAGCAGCTCGATCAGCCCCGACTTCTCTGCAATCCGCAACAATCCTAGCCACAAGGCCAGAATCCCGATCAACCCGAGCGCAATGCTGACGGCCGTCTCCGCGAAATCGAAGGCCGCGCCGGCAATCGCGTTCATCTTGACGAACCGCACGCGCCGGAAGGTCACCGTCGTCGCGAACGCCGTGCCGGCGGAATCGGGGAGGGCACCCACGGTGGCCAGCAACTGGTTGTCGCGCG
>JBCDHV010000226.1:0-6559 GCA_038749615.1 Bacteroidota bacterium | reverse complement strand
GGGATACACTCGACCGTGGCGGTAACATCGCGCAGCGCGTAGAGCTTCTTGTCGGCCGGTGCGATCTCTTTGGTTTGGCCAATCAGCACCATCCGGTGCTTGTGGAGCAAGTCTCGGTACTGGTCCAGCGACAAGTTGACATCGAATCCGGGAATCGACTCCAGCTTGTCTAGCGTGCCTCCGCTGTGTCCAAGGCTGCGGCCAGAGATCATCGGGACCGGCACCCCACACTCCGCAACAAGCGGAGCCAGTACAATCGAGATCTTGTCGCCCACACCTCCCGTCGAGTGCTTGTCCACCTTCAAGCCAGGGATGTCCGATAAGTCGAGGACGGTACCCGAGTGCAACATGGCATCCGTGAGCGCACTGGCCTCAGTATCGTCCATCCCGTTCAGGAACGTCGCCATGAGGAACGCGCTCATCTGATAATCCGGGACATCGCCAGCCGTGTACTGCTCGATGAGCCACTGGATAGCTCCTGCCGGCAGCGATTCGGCATTACGCTTGGCGCGGATCAGTTCGACGATAGAATACATGAGCGTTCCGGAATGAAATGAACGGGATGAACTTAGACAGGCGTCCAACGAAAAAACCCGCTTCGGGATGAGCCGGAGCGGGTTTGCTAGACGGGCTGGCGCGGAGCCGGCCGGAGCCTGGGGGGCTGCGAACGGCGGCTACTTCTTACCGTAGCGACGGCGGAATTTCTCGACGCGTCCAGCCGTATCCACGTACTGGCGCTTGCCAGTGTAGAACGGGTGATTCGTGCGGTCAACGTCCGAGACGTACGTCTCGACATTCATCGTCGAACGCATTTGGTACTCCGTGCCGTCGGCGAGACGCACGGTGATCATCTTGTACTCGGGGTGGATACCTTGCTTCATAACAGTAAAAACTCGCTACTCAATGCCGGCAGTCAAGCGCGGCTCAAAAACGGTCAGAAGAGAAAAATATAGAATTCAAACGTGACGTTCAATCAGCGGATTCAGTCCGGGAGGTACTTCATGCTGAATTGTTCTTTTTTCTCGCCGGAGGAGTCGCCTTGGCTCGTTGGGGGCGGAGGTTCTTCCCCGTAAGTGACCATGCAGGTCCGGTTCTCAGGCATCATGATCTGCACGATGCCAAGCCAGACGCCCGTCGACATCCGCTTTCGGAAGCTTCCGAACCCTGGCACCAAGGCGAGGCGGCGCCATTTAACTGGGTGTGGTGACCACACCTCGAAGTGTACCTTTTCCGGGCTCAGGCCACCCGTCGCCACCGTCGTCCATTCGCCTCGGCGAACTCGTACGTCAACCTTCTTTGACATATGCCACAACCAAAAAAACCAAGAGAGGGGGAGATAGTGCGTAACAAGATATCAGCAGTAGGCGATTTGGTTTCGTTGAGCGTCGGAGCGAAGGGGTTCTTTACGAAGCGTTCAGATACGGGCTAAGAACGCGCATAAAATAGGGTGTCTGTGTTATACATACGCCCTCCTATTCGCCAATTTTATTCTCCTCGTTCCCACTTCCCACCTTGAGCAAGCCCTGCCGGCGGAACGAGATCATGGTCGTTTCCAACGTGCCGTGCCGCATCCGCTGTTTCACCTCTTCGAGCGGCATGCCATCGTTCAACCAGATGAGGGCTGCTGTGTGCGTCAGACTGTGAGGGGTCACGCCTGGCCGCTTGACCTTGGCTGCCGTCAGGTGGCGGTTGATGCGGCTACGGACCGACCGCGTGTTGAGGCGTTCGCCGTCGGACCGGTGCCCATGCGACACGAACAGCGGATCGGTTGGGCGGATGCGGCCTCTGGCATCGAGGTAGATGCGGACCTTTTCCATCACGATGGGATCGACGGGGACTTGCTGATCCTTGACGGTCCGGCCTTTGCCTTGCACGCGCAAGTGCCAGCCCAGGAGCGTCTGCTCCAGATCCTCGACATCGGCGCGGACGATCTCGATTTCGCTGAGGCCGGCGTAGAGCATGGCGTGCACAATAGCCGCATCGCGCTTTCCGATCTGATCGGCCGTGCTGATGACCCCGAGAAGCGCCTCAATATCAGCCTCGGTGAGCACTTGGCGCGAGTGGCTCGTAGGCCGGCGGTTGCCCTTGACGCCACGAGCCGGGTTCTCAGCCAACATCCCGACGTCGACGAGATACTGGCAAAACCGCCGCAGGGCCGTCAGGTACGTCGAAACCGACACCTGATGCAAGCCGCGCGTGTTCATCAGGTAGTCTTTGTAGCGCTCGACATCGGCCGCTCGAAAGAGAAACGTTCCCTTCTGAGTCGCAAACCAGCGCTCGAACTCGTTCAAGGCACGGCGGTAGGTGCCTACGGTCTCCTTGCTCTTGGTGCGGAGGTACTCGTTGGCGAACAAATCCAACCGGTCATCGAGTTGCGCGACCGAGAGCTTGAGCGGCGGTCCAGGATCGGGCATGGCAGGATATGCAGGTGGTGGTGGGGACGTTAGCCTACCCCGACACCGCCAGTTTGGTCCACAGACCGGCACAGCCGGCGCAGTTGAACACCCGAGTTATCCCTCGTCATCCAACTGCGCAGCTGCAGCCTGGTCAAACGTCTCCGTTGGGGTCGATGGCCTCGATCGTGCGGACGACGTGCTGCAAGAACGAGCCCCCCAGCGCGCCATCGATGATGCGGTGGTCATAGGTGAGCGAGAGGTACATCATGTGGCGGATCGCGATCACGTCTCCGTAGACGGGATCCTCCACCACGACCGGGCGCTTCTTGATGGCTCCCGTCGCCAAAATGCCGACCTGCGGCTGGTTGATGATCGGCGTGCCGATGAGCGAGCCAATCGAACCGACGTTGGTGATCGTGAACGTCCCACCTTGCAGCTCGTCGGGCTGCAGCCGCTTGTTCCGGGCTCGGGCTGCGAGGTCGGCCGCCGTGTGCGCCAGCCCGATAAGGTTTTGCCCGCCGGCGTTCCGAATCACGGGCACCACGAGACCGGTCTGTCCCAACGCCACGGCAATCCCGATGTGGAAGTCTTTCTTGATATGGATTTGCCGGCCTTGCACCGAGGAGTTCACGAGCGGGTGCTCACGCAACGCCTCGACGGTAGCTTCGACGAAGAACGGAGTAAAGGTGAGCTTGACGCCCTCGCGTTTTTGAAACGCCTCTTTGTTGCGCTGGCGCAGCTTCACGAGGTTCGTGACATCCGCCTCGGCGAAGGTGGTGACGTGAGCCGACGTGGCCAGCGACTGCGTCATGTGATCCGAGATGATCTGACGCATCCGGTCCATCTCGACGATCTCGACGCGTCCGTCGGGGCTTGAAACGGCCGGCTTCGGCGTACGCGCCGGCGGTTGGGGCGTACGCACGGCAGGTTGAGGCACCGGAGCAGGAGCCGGGACGGCCGCAGGCTGAGGAGCCGGGGCAGCGGTGCGCTCGCCGATGTAGGCCATCAGGTCTTTCTTGGTAACCCGGCCCTCAGACCCGGAACCACTCATCTTCTCGAGCTCCTGCAACGAGACGCCTTCCTTCTCAGCGATGCTACGGACCAGCGGCGAGAAGAACTGACCATCGCTGCCACGGCGCGGAATACCGTCGCCTCCCTCCAGGCCGGCTGCTGGTTGCGGAGCCGGCGCGGGCGTTTCGGCCTTGGGCTCCGGAGCGGCAGGTTTCGGCTCAGCCGCCTGGGCGGGCTGCTCGGTCGGTTGCGGGGCGGGCGCTTCGGGTTGGGCAGCCGCAGGTGCGCCGCTGCCGATGGTTGCGAGCACGGTTCCTACTTCGACTGTCTCGCCCTCTGGGACCAGAATCTCCTGCAAAACACCAGCGGCCGGCGAGGGGATCTCGCTATCGACTTTGTCGGTGCCGATTTCGAGGAGCGTCTCGTCCAGGTCGATGGTCTCGCCGGGCTGCTTGTACCACGTCAGCACCGTGCCTTCCATCACACTCTCCCCCATCTTCGGCATCACGACCTCCACGGCCGGGCCACCGCCGGCACTCGACGAGCTGTCCCCAGACGAGGAGGCAGCCACAGGTGCGGCAACAGGCTCGGGCTCAGGGGTTGCCGGTTCAGGCTGAGGTTCGGGCTCAGGAGCAGGCTCCGGCTCAGCGGGAGCGGCTTCAGGGGCTGCATCGGCCTGCGGAGCGTCCGTACCGGCTGCGTCCGGGTCCGTTTCGATGACAGCGATCACCGTGTTGACTTCGACCGTGTCGCCTTCGGGCACGAGGATTTCCTTGAGTACGCCGGCTGCCGGCGACGGAATCTCGCTGTCGACTTTGTCGGTGCCGATTTCGAGGAGCGTTTCGTCCAGATCGACGGCGTCGCCGGGCTGCTTGTACCATGTCAGTACTGTGCCCTCCATCACGCTTTCGCCCATCTTTGGCATTACGACTTCGACTTGCGCCATGATAGTTATTGTGTTTCCTGGTGCTTTGGCAAGCACGCGTAGTTGGCTGAATACTTGGGAAGCCAGGCGAAACGGTGTTTCTAACAGGCTGAAGCCGCCTGCGTGCCGTTCGGACGGCCTGTTCTTGTTCTCGTGCCGGGTGCTACGTCGTACACGCCGGCAAACACGGACCGGCCAAACTAAGGCGCAGCCTGTGTCACTTGCACGGTGGGAACGTGCTCCGGGGTTGAAGGATCGTCGAAAGCGCTTTCGGTGAGTGTCGGTTGGATGGGTGAGTAAACGGTTAGACGGTGTTGATGCCTCAGAGACTTGAGAGGCTGCTTTGGCATTCAGCTTGGGGCGAGCGGGAGGTCGTCGAGAGCTGATCCGTCGATCTCTGTGAAGATGCGCACCGGGAGTCTGGGCTGAGAAAGCACGAAAGAAAACGCCTCAACAAGCCGAGCGCAGCCCAACATTGCAGATCCAAAACCGTCTCTAAAACCCAGCGCTCGATCCGTTGTTCTTGAGCCAGAGCAGGAGAAGATCGGTCACGTTGGCGGTGCCATCGAGGTCGAAGTCGTCGTCTAGGTAACCGGTGACGGCTGGTTGCCCCAAGGCTGCGAGGGCGTCGAGGCCAGAGACCTGACCGGCTTCAGCGTGCGAGGCGTTGCCAGCTGGCAGGCCCCACACGCCGGATGCAAGTTGCACCGAGGCATTCGCCCCGTAGGTCTGAGAGGCTGCCGTCGTGAAATCGTACGCTGTGCTGCTCACCGCTACGTTCACGGTGCCCTGGCTCATCACCGGCACGTGATTTCGGTGCCGAACCACGACGTAGTAGGCCGACTGTGTCAAGCCGGCTTTCGGAATACCGAGCGCGCTCACGCCATCCATGGCTGTCACGATGCCGTCTTTGCGCAACAGCCCAAGGACGGTGGCTTGTTTCGAGGCCGGCATTCTGGAAGCCCACAACTCAACCAGCACGTAGTCGACGACATCCGGCCGGGTGCCAAAGAACGCCGACGGCAGGGTTACGGCTTCGTCGTAGTCCAGCGGCGTGCCATTGAAGCGGGCGTCAGCGTAGGGTTGAGAGGTAGGCAGCCATCCGCCGCTGTTGAGTGCCGTCGTCATCTGGCTGCTGCCAGCGTAGGGTCCTTCGAGGAAGACCATCAAGTTGAGGGCCGCCACCTCGGCACTGATGTCTGCACACGCATCCCCGATGGCGAGCCGGCGCTTGGTGACCGTCCCAGCGAAGGTCACGTCCGGGCCATTCGACCGGAGCAGATCTTCCATTTGCGCGAGCGTGAGCGCCGGCTGTTTGCTTTTCAGCATCGCAAAGGCCCCCGCGACGTGCGGAGCCGACATCGACGTGCCGCGCACAGTGTGGGTCGAGCTCGTGCCGGGATTCGCCGACGTGATCCACTCGCCCGGTGCCCAGAAGTCGGCGAACGTGGCCTTGTTCGATTCGGGCATGACCGCGTCGACCGTGGTGGACTGGCTGTTGTGCGTCGAGCCGTCCTGCGTTCCCATGATCGCGAACACGTTCGAGAGACAGGCTGGTGGTACGAGCCCACCGAATGCGCCTTGGTTGCCGGCATTGCTGGTCACCGCCACCCCGTACGCATTGAGCTGATCGACCGCCGTCTTCATCGCCGGCAGATCAGCATCGCAGGCACTGAATTTCAGACCGAGCGACGAGCTCATGTCGACACTCAGGTTCACCGCGCTGATCGGGCGGGTAGCGGCGAGCACCACGGCCCGGTCGACGGCGGCGAGGATGTCGCTGTTGAAGGCCTTGACGCAGGGCGTGGCAAAGGCGGCCGGACAGTCCGAGACCTCGTTGTACCGAGTGAAGACCTGCATGGAGATAATTCCGGCACTCGTGGCGGCACCGGTCACCCCACCGCCATTGCCAACGGCCACGCCGGCGACCATCGTGCCGTGGCCACATCCGAAGACATCCCAGCCGGCGCTATCGAAGTACGGCCCGCAATCGTCGCCGCTGCCTGCGGCCGTCGAGTTGCTGCCTCCGCCGGGGCACAGAGAAACGCCGCTGCTGCCTCCGCCTGTGCTGTAGCACGCCTCCGCCACGATCCGCCCAGAAAACGCGGGGTGCGAGTTCTCGACGCCCGTATCGATGATGACCACCTCTTGGCCAGCACCAGTGCACCCCTGGCTCCGTGCACTGGGCGCGCCTACGACAGTCATGCTGTTGCCCGTCGCCGGGTTG
>JBCDHV010000225.1:0-6570 GCA_038749615.1 Bacteroidota bacterium | reverse complement strand
CCAGCCCGATGGAGAGGCGGATGAGCGTGACCGGCGTGGTGGTCGGCTTTGACTCGATGCTGGCTCGGTGCTCGATCAGGCTCTCCGTGCCGCCCAGGCTCGTGGCGCGGGTGAACACCTGCACTCGGCCTGTGACGGCCAGGGCATCGGTTTCTGTACCCGCCACTTCGAAGGACAGCATGCCGCCGAAGTCGGTCATCTGCCGGCGGGCGATGTCATGTCCGGGATGCGCCGGCAAGCCAGGGTAGTAAACCGCTGTCACGTTGGGATGCTGGGCCAGGAAATCGGCAACATGGCGGGCATTCGAGCAGTGCATTCGCATGCGTGCACCGAGCGAACGCATGCCCCGCAAGGTGAGCCACGACGAAAACGGATCAGCCACAGCTCCAGCGCCCATCGTCAAGGCCTGAATTCGGGTCCAGATCGGGTGGGTCTCGTCCGCCGTCACTAGCCCGCCGGCGAGTACGTCTGAGTGCCCGGCGATGTATTTCGTGAGCGAGTGCAGCACGAAGTCGGCCCCGAGGTCGAGCGGACGCTGGAGCACGGGCGTCGTCCACGTACCGTCCACGATCAGCGGGACGCCGTGCGCCTTTCCGAGTGCAGCAAGGCCGGCGAGATCCGTGATTTTGACGAGGGGATTCGAAGGCGTCTCGGCCCAGAGCAGCTTGGTCTCGGGGCGGAACGCGGAAGCAACGGCATCCAGATCGGTCTGGTCGACCTCCGTCCACGTAAGCCCCCAATCGCCGAAGAACGTCCGGAAAAGACTGCGTACGCCGTGATACACATCGTCTGGCAGAATGACGTGATCGCCTGGCGCGAGGCATTGCAAAATCGCCTGCACCGCTGCCATGCCGGACGCAAACGCCCGAGCATCGGCTCCGCCTTCGAGGTCGGCCAGCGTCGTTTCCAGGAGCCGGCGGGTCGGGTTCGCCCAGCGCGCATAGACGTATTCCTTCGGATACGAGCCGTCCGGTTCGCGCTCGTACGTCGTCGCGAAATGCACCGGAGGGGTCAGTGCCCCGGTAATCGGATCCACGTCGCAGCCGGCGTGGGCAAGTTTGGTGTAGGGCATGGTGGTCGGTTGGTGGGCGGTTGGGCTCGCGGTGCTCGCGTGGCGGGTTGCGGGTGGGCGAGTGGCAGGTAGTCCTAGAGTGAGGTTCGGGCGCTTGGGGCGGCGTGCCTACCCACCGGCTCAATGGTGAGTGGTTGGGCAGTTGGGTAGGGGGGCTCGCGGTGCTCGTGTGGCGGGTCGCAGATGGGGGCAGGTGAAAGCTCCAAAGTCCTCCGGATAGCGTCCCTACCCAACCGCCCACCGGCCAACCTCAGTGAACATACGAGCCGGCGTTGATGTCGATGGTGGTGCCGGTGGCGTGGTCGGCGAGGCCGGAGGCTAGGAAGAGGATGATCCGGGCGACGTCGTCGGGTTCGGTCAGGGAGGGCAGGGCGATGTCGTCGAGCAGATAGGCCTCGCCGTATCGGTCGATGAAGGTCTGCGCCATGTCGGTACGGGTGAAGCCCGGGGCCACGTCGAATGCGACGATGCCCTGCTTTCCGAAGGCACGGGCGATGGAGCGTGTCAGCCCGATCAAGCCGGCCTTCGAGGCCGCGTACGGGATGAAATCGGCGGTGTCTCCCCGAAAGGACGCGCGGGAAGCAACCGTGACGAGCCGGCCGCCCTCGTCTCGGTCGAGCCAATGCCGGACAGCGGCGCGCGCCAGAAGCGCAGCAGCGCGCAGGTTCACGTCGATCGTCTGGGTCCAGACGTCCAGCCAGGTCTCGTCGCTGGCGTCGAGCGGGGCTGCTGGCGATACGCCGGCATTGTTGACGAGTACGTCGACACGTCCGTAGCGCTGGAGAACGGCTTCAAATAGTTGATTCGCGGCTTCTGGATGGGCAAGATTCGCCTGAAAAGCAGCCGCGTGTGGCAGCGACTTCGCGAGCGCTTCGGCTTCCGTTCTCGATGCGCCGTAGTGCACAGCGACCGTCGCGCCGGCCTCTCCGCATCGCGCTGCAACCGCCGCCCCAATCCCGCGCGACGCGCCGGTAACAAGGACGACTTTATCCGTGAGGTCGATGGTCATAGGGCGGGCAAGTGGTTGGGGGCTCCCTGCGGGGGAATTATGATTTATGAATTGGGATTTATGAAGAGTTGTGTGGTTTGCTTGTGCTCAAGCCAGATAAAATCCGTCTGACGGAGACCGAGCTACGCGAACCGATTTAGTTAAACCACACCGTTTCTCATACATCATAAATCCCAAATCATAATTCAGTGCGGACTTCATCCGCACCTACCGTTCGATCGTGCGGAGCCGTTCGGCGCCGGTAACGCTGGCTATGGCAGAGAAATGGACTCGGCCAATCGTCTTCTCATCCTGTGTGCGGATCTCGACGCGCCATTTTCCTGGCCGGATGTTTCGCTTGTACGAGATGCTGCGGTACCCACCATCGCGCCCGCCAACGAGGCGGTAGGGAATCCGGTCCGTCGTCATCCACTTATCCTGCGCATCATCGAAATACTGCCAGTGGTGGTAGACATCTTTCTCCAGATCCGTTGGTGCGAAGACCGCAGCGAAGCAGTACACCGTATCGTCAGCATCGTACCGAAAGACGCGGTCGTAATCGACCCAGAAGCCGTACGAGGCGCGAGGTTCGTATTGAAGCGTGTAGATCCCTGTCTCCGGATCGCGCTCGGCATGATGGTAGACGCCGGCGTTGGTCAGCGCGAGGGGGACGGGAGGAATCCAGTTCTTGAAATACAGGCCGTGCATGCCGGCATAGAGGAACAAGATGATGCCACCGGCGGCGAAAAAGTGCCTGCGTGAGTTGAAGACGGAGCGTTTCCCGAAGTAGACGACCATCGTCAGCACGATGCCCAAGCTCACGGCATTCGCTAGGACGAACGTCCACGTCGCGACTTGTTTGGTGGCGACGGGGATGAAGAACGTCAGGAAGCTGCTGCACGCCAAGAAATAGAGCGGCAGCAGGAGCTCGATCGTGTTGAGCCGGCGCTCCAGAAACTCATTGGCGATGAGCAGCAGCACGAGCAGCGAGAGGAACACGTACGACTCCATCGCCGAGGCGCTTTTGAAGTAGAACACGACGTACGCGCTGAAGAGACCCCCCAAGAAAAACTGGATGGCTAGCGGGTGCCAGCGCTTGTACTTCACGATGAACGCGCGCCGGATGTGCCCGCACTCGGTCATCACCGTGACTGTGATCATCAGGCCGAGCGCAATCAGGTACGCCAGCAGAATCACATTGTCGACCCAGGCATCGATGCGCCGGAGCGTCAGGCTGTCCCACGTGAAGCCGGCGACGAAGAAGAGCGGCGGCAGCCACCTACCGTGCCGGTCGTAGAGCGCTTCGAGGCGTTCCCGGAACGAGCCGGGCGTAGGTTCGGGCGTCGAGGTGGGCAAGCTGGATGTGGCAGGTGTTGCAGGGTGGCGTGGCAGGAGTGATAGATGTGGCAAGACTCACCTGCCACACAGCCACAGGTGCCACAGAGCAACATCGTGTAGCACGTGTTGTAGAGTGGCAGATGTGGCAAGCATCTCTCAGCCCCTCGCCGGCAGCTTCGGCTGGCGCTTGGACGGCCGGCGCCACGTGGGGACGAACGAGCACGGTTCGCCGTACATGAGCCGGCGGGCGATGCCCTGGAGGTGCGCCTGCGCCTGCACGTAGGCGTTCACCGGGACGATACCCGAGTTGCAGCCCTTGACGACCACCACTTGATCCTGGAAGGCCGACCAGTCCTCGGCAGCCAGCGCACGGGTGAAATGGTCACGGATCAGATCGTCTCGCCGGCCAAAGACCACGCTGGCGGCTACGTCTTTGAGGTTGGACCCGACGAGCATGAACGCCCACGTCGGAATCACGGCGTCGGCCGAGCAGAAAACAGCGACGTGCTGGTTTTCGTAGGCCGTCCAGGCGATTTCCTTGAGGGCCTTTCGGAAGTCCAATTCCTTGAGGATCAGCCCGTGAAAGAGGTAGGGCTGGATATCGAACTCGGTGATCTCACGGCCATCCCAGAGCGTTTCGAGATCGTAGACGACGATGTTGCTCTGCGCAACGCGGTTGACGAGGTCCATGGCAGGGGAATTACGGTTTTTGAGCTGGAATTGGTTCGGGCCGGCTTGCCAAGTTCGAACGACGCTGGCGGAATTATGATTTATGAATTGGGATGTATGAAGGGTAGGTCGATCCGATTTTGCTCACGTGAAATACGGTGAGTCTGCCAGAGACCGAGCTACACGACCCAATCTGGCTAGCCCGAGCCGCTTCTCATACATCATAAATCCCAAATCATAATTCCGTTCTGATCCGATGAGGGCCTGCGAGGCGCGGAACGTTCTCGGTCCCATCACGAGGCCACCACGTGAGCCGTATCGGCCCGAATCGTTCCGACGACGGCCGTGATTTCGTCGATGGCTGCTTCGATATCGGCGGGCGTCGTGTCCCGGCCTAGGCTGAAGCGGATCGAGGCGAAGGCCTCGGCATCGGTAAGGCCCATGGCTTTGAGGACATGACTCGGCTTTCCGGTGGCACTCGAGCACGCGCTGCCGGCGGAGACCGCGAGACCGCGAGCGGCGGCCATGAACGTGTCGGCCCGGATGCCAGCAAACTGAAGGTTGGCCGTGTTGGGCAACCGGTGCGCCGAGGCGCCGTTAACCGTCACGTCATCGAGCCGTTCCTGGAGGCCGGCTTCGAGCCGATCTCGGAGCGTTGCGAGCCGAGCAGCTTCGGTGCCGATCTGGCCGGCAGCGAGGTCCACCGCAGCGCCGAGCCCCACGATGCCCGGCACGTTCAGCGTACCGCCCCGAAGGCCACGCTCTTGTCCACCGCCATCGAGATGGGGAACGAGCCGAACGCGTGGGTTCCGCCGGCTCACGTAGAGCGCCCCGATGCCCTTCGGCCCGTACACCTTGTGACCAGAGACCGCAAGCAAATCCGCATGCTCGGCTGACACCGGGAGCTTCCCAAGTGCTTGCGTCGCGTCTGTCAGCAGCAGCACGCCGCGCTCGCGTGCAACGGCGTACAGGTCGGCCACCGGGTGCACGACGCCCGTCTCGTTGTTCGCCCACATGAACGCCGCGAGTATCGTTTGGTCTGTTATCGCGTCTGAAAATGCCTGAACATCGACCTGGCCGTGCGCATCGACGGGCAGGTAGGTGACCGTGAAGCCATCGAATTCAAGCGCCTTGCAGGTGTCGAGTACGGCCTTGTGCTCGGTCTGGCAGGTGATGATGTGCGTGCCTTTGCTGCGGTAGGCTTCCGCAACGCCTTTGAGGGCGAGGTTGATCGACTCGGTGGCGCCGCTCGTGAAGATGAGTTCGCGCTCCTCCGCACCGATGTGGCCGGCAAGGATATCCCGAGCCTGCTTCACCGCCTCGGACGCCGCCCACCCGTACGCATGCGCCGCACTCGACGCGTTCCCGAACTGCTCGCTGAAGTACGGCAGCATCCGCTCCAGCACCACCGGATCGACCGGCGTCGTCGCATTGTAATCCAGGTAAATCATGCAGGTTGGCTGACGGTTAGCTGGTTGGGTAGTTGGGCGGGAAAAGGCTCGGCCCACCTATCCACCATTCTCCATCTGAGACGCTACTTGTTCGGCGCGGAGCGGGGGGAGGCCGTCGACGTGGTAGCGTAGGTAGGCGTCTGTGAGAACGAGGAGCGAGCGGCGCAGATCCGGCGTGGTTTCCATGCGCAGCACGACGTCCATCGTGGCCCGCGCGCAAATCGCAAAGGCACGCAGGACGGAACGGCTAGACCGGATGCCGTCGGCGAGCGTGTCGGGCGGGAGGATGTAGCCTTCTTCGAGTGTGAGGAGTCCGCCCCGGTCTTCCAGCGCCTGCACGTCCCCTCGCTCGAACGCTGGCGCGAAGCCGAGTTCGGCGGCCATGCGGAGTTGGAAGTAGGGCAGGAGGTTCTCGGCGCGAGCCGGCGCGTCGTTGAGCGCCGCGAGCACTTGGAGCAAGACATTGAAGGCCTGCCGGTTCGCCTCCTGATCTTGCATCAGCGCGCCCATCAGCTCAACGATTCTAAGCCCAACCGAGATCTTGGTGAGATCGCGCGTGATGTCGGGAAAGGGCGTCACATGGCTGCTCTCGCTGAGCGTCTGCAAGTCGCGCGTGGCCTTGTAGTAGAACACCACCTGGACGTACGACATCGGCTGCAGCGAGGAGCCGAACTTGCTTTTGGGCCGGCGTGCGCCTTTGGCCAGCACTGCGAGTTTGCCATGTGAGCGCGTGTACAGCGTGACGATCCGGCTCGTCTCGCCGTAGTCCATGCTGCGAAGCACCAGCGCTTCTGTGCGGACGATCATGCTCGTGTGGGTCTAGATCCGTTGGGGCAATACGGCGATTGGAGCCGCGCGAACCCTCATTTCAACCTGTTCGGCACCCTCGGGGTTGCACTTTCGGGCCGAATCCGTTGTACCGGATGACGCCCTGGATTCAACCTCGACCCGTATGCAACGGTGGCTCTACGCACTTCAGACGAAACTCGCGCTCACGCCGGCTGAATCGGGCGTGCTGCTGGCCGTAGGCAGTCTGTTTCTCCTCGGGCTGT
>JBCDHV010000224.1:0-6594 GCA_038749615.1 Bacteroidota bacterium | reverse complement strand
GGGGGGATCGACGTGGCTGACCGGTACGTGGCGCCCACGGTGCTCACGGGTGTGCCGGCGGGTACGCGTATCCTGGAGCAGGAGATTTTCGGTCCCGTTCTCGTGGTGATGTTCTACACCACCATTGAGGAGGTCATCCGCTTCATCAACGACCGCCCGAAGCCGCTCACGTCGTACTATTTTGGCAATGACAAGGCTGTTTCAGAGCAATTCGTTTCCAACACGTCGGCCGGGAGCACGGTCTTCAACGACACGCTGATCCAATTCCTGCATCCAAACACGCCGTTCGGTGGGGTTGGGGCGAGTGGAATGGGCCGGTCGCATGGATTTGCTGGTTTCGAGACCTTTAGCAATGTCCGGCCGGTCTTGCGGCAGCGGATGACGCGCTCACCGTTTCAGCTGGTCTATCCGCCTTACACGGCGCGGGTCCGTACCATCATTCGCCAGTTGATCGACCGGCTGTTCAAGCCCTGATAGGACGCCTCGGGAGTTCACTGGCTACCTGGTCACAGGGGAGAAATTTGTACTTGTGGTGCGATTTGCTATATTTCTGGCGAGGCATTCTTCAACACAGTGAGGCATCCCACGCGACAGGTTCGGCCTAGGCAGCCCTTAGAACCTGCGGACTACAAGGCTTAAGGTCCGGCCGCTGGGTACATACGGAGGCAACATGAACAACGGCGCACGCACGTCTTTGTCACCCGTTCGCACGGGTATCTGGAGCGATCAAGGCATTTGGGCCGATCAACGGCTGAACGCCAGCATCCAGCGCACGCTTCGCATGGCAACGAACATGTTCCATGTGGCAGCGGCCATCCTATTCTACCGAGACGAGGAGGGCAACGTTCGGATCATCGCTTCAGAGCCTTCCGAGGCACCACGGGGGGATTTGGCCGCGGCGCTAGATGTCCTGGAAGCCGAGGCGATCCACCATGAAGGCCTGCTCCCAGACGTGCAGGACACCCTAACCGATCCCATACGGATTGCCGGCGCTCGGGTGCGGTTCTACGCCACATCGCTGCTCGACGTAGCCGGAGAGACTGCGCATCTCGTCTTGCTCGACGGGCAACCTCGGGATTTTCCTGAGGCTCGGAAAGCGCTCTTCAGCGACCTCGGCACGTCCATCCAAACCGAGGTCGAGGCGCGAACGGGGTCGGCTTCTGAGCCCGAGCCGGCCATGCCGAACGGCAGCGCAGCGGCAGATCTGCAGGGCGTACCGGAGCAGCCCTCGGCCCTGGAAGCAGAGCCCATCACGATGGCGAGCGAGTTGCTGACGTACCTCGACAGCGGCCTCACGCTGCTCGACGTAGAGGTCGGGCAGCTTCTTCAGGTTAGCCAAGGCGAGTGCGTCATCGCCCGATCTACCCGTGTCAGGGGCCAAGACAATGAAGGAGAGGCCTTCCCGTTAGACTCGTCCCCTGAACAGTTGGTGTTGGAGTCTGAAGACATCGTGGCTTGGGAGAGCCACCAAGCACTTGAAGCTACGTATCCAGAGTGGTTTACCGGCTCTTTCCCTGAGGTCTACATCGGGGCACCGGTCTACGTGGATGGGGACTTGTGGGGCGTGGTGCGTTTCACCGGCGAGACCTCCCGCGTCTCGGCGTTCACGCTGTACGAAAAAGACGCCGTTACCCGAATGGCCGCCGGCCTCGGTGTGTTGCTTTCCGTGCGCCGGCCCGTCGTGCACGATCCGGAGGCTCCAGACAGCTTGATGCAGGCCGAAATGGAACGCATCGGCCTAGCGCTTTTGCAGGAGCGCGACATGCGCCGCGGCGTGGAAACTGCACTTCAGGACACGCGGCTCCGGTTCAGTTCGCTCATCAAGAACCTGTATGCGGCCGTACTTCTTGAGGATGAGCACCGCCGGATTGCGCTGACCAACGATGCGTTCGTCGAGCTTTTCCACATTCCACTCCCGCCCGATCAACTGATCGGGTTCGATTGCCACCGAGCGGCAGAGGACGCAAAGGGGCTGTTCATGGACCCGGATGCCTTCGTGGTGCGGGTGAACACGATTCTGGCCAACCGGGAAGTGGTCAAGGCAGAGGAAGTACAACTCGCCAACGGGAATTACTTCGAGCGAGACTATATCCCGATCTATCACGAAGAGACGTATCTGGGCCACATGTGGGCCTACCGGGACATCACGGCTCGGAAGCGTGCAGAGAACCAGATTCGGTTGATGAATACCGACCTGGAACAGCGCGTGGTCCAGCGTACGGCTCAGCTCCAGTTTGCCAACCAAGAGCTCGAGAAGGAGATTGCCGAGCGGCAACGGGCAGAGGATGAGGTCCGCGAGTTAAACCAGAGCCTGGAAAGCAAAGTCGCCAAGCGGACGGCTGAGCTCAGAGAGACCAACGGGAAGCTCAAAGACGAGATCTGGGAGCGCAAACGGACGCAGGAAGCCCTTCTCGCGACCGCCCGCCGGCTGGAGGTGTTCAACACGATTCAGCGGCGGATGCTCGAAACGAACACGGCCGAAGAGGTCGCCGCGTTTACGATTGAGCAGATGCGCAACCTGGTGCCGGTGAGCTACATGTCCATCGAGTCGATCGACAACGACACGGGCAATGGACTCGTCTTGGCTGCGTGGAATAACTTCGATTTGGTCACCGTGCGTGCCGGCGATGCCGTCACCCCCAAGGACCGCTCGATCTCCATGTCCGAAGACAAACCCGTCCATTTCCCTGACTTAGCCGAGACCGACCTCGACCCCGGGATTCTGGCCGAATCAAGAGCCGCAGGTCTTGCAGAGTACGCGACCTTCCCCGTCAACGTTGGAGACAAGCAGCTGGGCCGGCTCCACATTGGTTCAACCGAGTCCTCCACGTTCTCAGCCGATCATCTGGACATCGCCGCCAGAATGTCCGATCTCATTGGGATGCTGCTGCAGCGCGCCAACTTGCAGGCTGAACAGAAACGCTACGAGCAAGAGCTGATCGTCGAGCGTGACCGGGCCAATGAGATGAACGACCTCAAGACGTCGTTCCTGGCCAATATGAGCCACGAAATCCGGACGCCGTTGACCTCGATCATTGGGTTTGCTGACATTCTCCAGGAGGATGTCAACGACGAGAACAAGGAATTCGCCCGTCTGATTCACCGCAGTGGTGAGCGGCTCATGGAAACGTTGAACTCAGTACTGGACCTTGCGCAGCTGGAAGGCAACGGCATGCAACTCGCGCCCCGAGTCATGAAAGCGGCCGAGGTCGTGCACCAGATCACCTCGATGTTCGAGCTGCGCGCACAAGAGGCCGGGCTTGAACTCAAGATCGAAGTTGACCACGCCGGTGAGGTCTATGTCGACTCGGGGGCAGTGAACCGGGCGTTGATCAACCTCGTGGGGAATGCCATCAAGTTCACCCCTGAAGGGTCCGTGACGGTACGGGCCTACGAGGAGCCGACTCACGCGGTCATCGAGATCGAGGACACGGGTGTGGGTATGTCTGCCGGCTTCCTGGAAGAGCTGTTCGACGAGTTCACCCAGGAATCCACGGGCTTCGCGCGGAACTTCGAAGGGAGCGGGCTTGGGCTCGCGATTACCCACCGGCTCATCGGGCTCATGAACGGGAGCATCCACGTCAGGAGCGAAAAAGACGTCGGAAGCGTCTTCACGCTGCGTCTGCCAAAGGCTCCTGTTGAAGGCGGAAGCGGCGTGTCAATGGAGCCGGCTGAGGTGACGATTTCCTAACTATTCGGCTGCGGAGCGCGCCAAACCTACGCCCTCCTGGGACGGGATGAGCGATGGGGACGTTTGGGCGCCGTTCCCTGCTGTACCGCTGTGCGAAAATGCGCCGTGTAGGCGTCCGCGAGCTGCCGGCCGATTTGCTCGGGGTCGTGATAGACGCGGACGTACTCGATCAAGCCGTCTGGGCCAAACGAAAACTCCTCCCGGCCGGCAAATGAGATAGGGAAGGCCCTATGCTTCGCAGAAACCGTCCATTCAGCCCTAGCCGTGCGCGTTTGCTCGTCGACGTGAAGGGACGTGCAGGTCATTTCCAGGTCAGTCGAGAAGGCCTTCATGAAGTTGCGGAAGAAGATCCGCAGCCCGCCGTGCGTGACGTAGGGCCGGCTCCCGACCGGGTCTTCGATCCAGCCATCCGGGGCAAACAGCTCGACCCAGCCCTCAAGATCGTAGCCTTGAATGGCCTCGAAGTAGCGGTCGACGACCGTCTGAAGAGGTGTGCCACTCGCGGCACGACCTATGGGTGCCATCGAAATCGACCCAAAGCCATGGCCATCCCCGCTAGCATGCATCAGGTCTGGCCGTGTGGCCCCCACAGCCGGCAACAGCGGCGAGCGTTGAGCATGCTCGGTACGCTCGAGCTCTGATACCAGGTGACCGGCGTAGAGACCATCCTCGAACGATGTGATGGTCGAGTGTCCGTAGCGGACGGCGTCGAGTTCGGGGAAGAACGGCTTGACGAAACGGTTCGTGAGCGCTTGAACTTCATACCCGAGGGAGCCCAGGCTTTCAATGCCCAGGACGCGAGCTGCGAGCTTGTAGTGGTTGAAAAAGAACGTCGACATACGAATGCCCATCGTATCGAGGGCTTCGAAATACGCAAAGTAGTCGGCAAACGTGGCCGGATCGCGCTGGACGTCCAACAGCGAGGAGCCGTCTTTCGCCAGTGCCCGAAGGCCAGGTGCCATGAGCGACTTCGTGAGCCCAACCAAGGCGTGTGCTTGCTTAGACTGCGCCCCGCTAGCGTCGCGAAGGCGAACGCGCAACGGGTGGTAGTCAGCCATGACCATCGTTTCGAGCAGCAGCACGTGCTCGTTCATGTACGCCATGATGTCCTCGGCGAGGAGGATGGCGTCGCCGGCGTTCTGCCAACGGTTCTGAGCCGTGTAGGCGTACGCTTGTTCGAGCTGCATCCGTGCGATTGCGAACCAGCATTCACAGATCTGATGAACCGTGGCAAAGATCCGGTCCTCGACGTTGTAGGTCCTGCGTTCGAAAAGCTCGCGGACCGTGTCGGGCTGGGCCAGCGCGTCATAGTCCAGGATGGCGCGGCCGGATGGGGCCGGCGAGTCGAAGCCGGCGTCTGCCCGGATGGACCGGGCAAAGAATTCCAGCCCATGGTCACAGGCCCAGTCTTCGGAAACGCTCAGCAGCGCATCGGCCCAGGGTTTGAGGTGCCGGCTTGCCGCCGGCTCCAGGCCCGTCAAGGCGTACAAGCTGGATCGGGTGCTGTAATCGGAGCCAGCGATAGGCCGTGGAGGCAGGGTGAGATCCAGCCGGGCAAGCAGATCTGTCTGGGTGCGCAACCCCTCGACCAGGCGCCTGATTCTGAGGCTCTTGCGGGAGGCCGAGCGCGGATCGTCCAGCGCGTCTCGCACGAGCAAGCCGGTTAGCTCAATGGAGACAAGCGCCGCCCGGAGTTGACGTTCAGTTGAGCAGTCGGAAGCCGATTGCCAGAGCGGAATGAGCTCATCAAGGGAGACGTAGAGCTCGTATGGGCGTGTGTTCATCGACTGGAGGCAAGAGTCGGGTGTGAGAGGCCTGCAAGGGAGGAGATGCTGAGTGCAGCGGGCATGAAAAAGGAGGAGAGGGGCGAGGTGCTGGCAGCATTTCTATTCAATAATGCACCGCAGGATCGACATACGCTTCATGTCATGGACCTCAACCTGTACCTTAGACTACAACCCGTCCATCAAAACACGTTGTTTGGCAATGAGATACGAGATGTGGCGTAAGCAAAATGCTTACAGTGTTTTATATCTGGTTCTGACCGGCTTTCTGGCTCTGGTGCCGGCTACCCATGCACAAGATGTGCGTCTGGAGCCTGTGTTCGGAGGAGCCACGTTTGTCGAGCCGATTGATCTACAGCCGGCTCCTGACGGAACGGGCCGGTTGTTCGTCGTCGAGAAGACAGGTCGGGTCTACGTACTGGACGGGCCGGGCGATGAAAGCCCGGAACTGTTCATGGACATCACATCCCTCACCCTTTCACGTGGCGAGCGAGGGTTACTGGGCTTGGCCTTCCACCCCGACTATGCGGACAACGGCCGGCTCTACGTCAACTACACGACGCCGAACCCGCTTCATACCCATGTGTCGGAATTCCGGGTGGACGCTGGCTCACCGGATCGGGTGGACATTGCCACCGAGCGTCTGCTCCTTCGCTTCTCACAGCCCTTCGGCAACCACAACGCCGGCCAGGTCCAATTCGGCCCCGATGGCTTTCTGTACATTTCCACGGGGGATGGCGGCTCAGGGGGCGATCCAGAAAACAACGGACAAGACCTGACCACGCTTCACGGCAACATCCTGCGGATCGATGTCGACACAGAGAGCGGAGACCGGGCCTACGGAATCCCTGCCGACAATCCGTTTGTCGGCGATACCCAGAACAAACGTGAGGAGATCTTCGCCTACGGTCTACGGAATCCCTGGCGCATGTCCTTCGACCGCGAGACCGGTCTCCTCTGGGTCGGCGATGTCGGGCAAGACGACTTCGAGGAAGTGAATATAATTCCCACCGAGGGTAATGATATTCACTTCCTCGAAGTCGTCTTGCCCGACATCGCCGGCCCAGAGGAGACCGGTCTCGCGGTCGAAGGACATGCGCCAGGGATTCCGTAGACCGT
>JBCDHV010000223.1:0-6608 GCA_038749615.1 Bacteroidota bacterium | reverse complement strand
GCGCCTTGCGCACGACGGCCAGCACGAACCCATAGACGCCGCGCTCGTCGTCGAACTTCACCTCCGCCTTCGTCGGATGCACGTTGACATCGACGTGCTGCGGGTCGACGCGCAGAAACAACGCATAAAACGGATACGAGCCTTTCGGCAGCATGTCCCCGTACGCGTTCGACACGGCGTGGTCGAGGTGCCGGCTCTTGATGTAGCGCCCATTGACGAACAGAAACTGCTCGCCTCGGGTACGCCGGCTGAATTCGGGCTTGGCGACGAATCCGTTCATCGAAAGGTAACTCGTCTCCTCCCCCACCGGCACGAGGCTAGCCGCCGCCTTGTCCCCGAAAAGCCCACCGATGCGCGCCTTGAGCGCTTCGTCGATGGACGCGCCGGAGAGTGCCGGCAGGTCATGAACAACGTTCCCATCGTGCGTCAGCTTAAACCCGACATCCGGATTCGAGAGCGCAATGAACTGAAACGTCTCGACGAGATGCTTGAACTCGGTCGCATTCGACTTCAGGAAATTCCGCCGCGCCGGCACGTTGTAAAACAAGTTCCGAACGGCAATGGAGGTCCCATTGGGCGTCGCGCACGGCTCGTTCGAGACCATCTCGCCGCCATTGAGCCGGATGAGCGTTCCGGCCTCGTCGCCCACGCGCTTCGTCTTCAGCTCGACCTGCGCCACGGAGCCAATCGCGGCCATCGCCTCGCCTCGGAAGCCGAGTGTGTAGAGCTGCAGGAGATCATCGGCGTGCCGGATTTTGCTGGTCGCGTGCCGGCGGAAGCACATCACGGCATCCTCGGCACTCATGCCACAGCCGTCGTCCACAGACTGAACGAGTTCACGGCCGGCTTGCTTCAGGACCAGGTGAACGTTCGAGGCCCCGGCATCGATGGCGTTTTCTAGCAGCTCCTTGGCAACCGACGCCGGCCGCTGCACGACCTCGCCGGCTGCGATTTTGTTCGCCAACGTATCCGGCAACACCCGGATGATTCCTGGTTCCGACACTCGGGGTGGGGGTTAGTACGCCGTGGGGATAGGGTGGACGGTGAGTGTGATGATGTATGCTTGGGAATTATGATTTGGGAGTTATGATTTATGAGGAGCGGTTCGGTTTAGCTAGATCGGTCCGTGTAGCACGGTCTCGGTCAGACGCGCTTTGTCTCACGCGAACACGAGCGGATCACCCACCCCTTCATAACTCCCAAATCATACATCATACGTCGTTCAGCCGTGCACTTTTGGGCGAGCACCCCTGACTCGAGCAGGTCATCCCTGGACGCTCGGCAGGTTCACGTAGATGTAGAACGCGATCAACAGCAGGATGCCCATCGAGATAAACACCGTGAGGCGTGTGCTTCGGCGCTTGGAGTACGATGTCCGCTTGATCCGCATCCGGTTTTTCAGATCCTCCTCGCGCTTGGGATCGTAAAACCGCGGCTCGTAGTGAAATTTCCTATTCCTGATTTTCCGTTTCGGTAGCAACATGGTTGTCCTAGACGCTAACGCTGGTGGCAGGCTCCCAGGTTTACCAAGAGGCGAAGAGGAAGGTTTCGCTTCGCTCATGTGGAGAGGGGGAACGGGTGAGAGGTTGAAAAGTGGGTTCTATTCTGGCGAAGAAGCGTCTCAGTTCTGCGGATCGGTTTCCTGCGGATCTAGAGCGAAGCGAAGCGCCTCACGCATCCACTCTTCCCCCTGGCCACGCATCCACGTGAGCACAGCGAAACCTACGCGAGCACGACGAACTGCACGAACACGTAGACGGCCGGGAGGGCAACGAGCATGGCGTCGAAGCGGTCGAGGACACCACCGTGGCCGGGGAGGATGGAGCCTGAGTCTTTGACGCCGACGGAGCGCTTGATCCGGCTCTCGGCGAGATCTCCGAGCGGTGCGACGGCCCCACAGAAGAACCCGATGAGCAGGGCGTGCCAGACCTCCAGAACGCCGAGCACCGTGAACTTCAACACGAGGGCAATCCCCACAGCCGTGATCAGCCCACCGATGTAGCCTTCCCAAGTCTTTTTCGGCGAAACGGCTGGAAACAGTGGGCGCTTCCCGAAGGCCCGGCCGGCATAATACGCCCCCGTGTCGGCAGACCAGATCAGGAGGAGCACCATCATCGTCAGCCAAAAGGCATCGAGCCCCTGCAGGAGCGGATCGTCGAGCAGGCGCATCCGGGCAAGCAAGACCAGCAAGCCGGTGGGATACACCGCTCCGACGATGGTGACCGCCATGCGTTCGAGCGGTCGGTCGCCGCGGAGGAAGGGAAACGCGCAGATGATGAAGGGCACAGCGACGAGCAGCGCCAGCCCCCAATAGGGCCAGACCGGATGCAAGCCGGCCACGACGCCCAACCCGAGCCCTGACCATTTCAGGGGGTTTAGCCCGCCGGCCTTCGCCATCTCGTACAGCTCCCACTGGGCAATGAGCCCCAAGGCCAGCACGAGCAAGAAATAGGGCCAGCCACCGACGTACGTCAGCCCGATGAAGATGGGGGCCGCCACCAGGGCTGTGAGAACACGGCTATTTCGCATGAGGAAACGGGGGGTCAGTAGACGTTAAGACGCCTCGCCTTGTCTAGGCAAGCGGCGCAGCAGGCTGAGCAGGTCTCGGTAGGCCGGCGGCTTCAGCACGACAACCAGGAGGAGGTACGTACCAGACAGGGTAAGCGTGTGAACGATGAGGTGCCAGACCGCAATGTTTGCAGTGATGCTCATGACAGCACCAAGGGCCACTCCTGCCCCCCACGCCGCCAATGCGGCCACGATGGAAGCCGCCAAAGGCCAGCCCACTCCGGCGAACGTATCGAGCACACTCATGCCGGCGAGTTGACCGGCGAAGTACTGCCGAGGCACCATCGCCAACGTCGACCCGATGGCATAGCCCACGGCTACCCCGAGTACACCAAACTGCAATCCAATGACCATTCCGGCAATGATCAACACATTGGTTACGAGGTTGACACGCAATTGCAGGTCTGGCCGGCCCGTCGAGAGAAAGAGCACGCCCGAGAAGGTGACGGACTGCCAGAGCGCCAACAAACCAAAGACGCGCAGCAGCGGCACCATCTCGGCCCAAGCCGGCCCAAACACGGTGGCTACGAGGTCCTCAGCGGTGAGCAGGAGTACGAAAACGCTGGGGTAAACCACCAGCGCCGTGGCCCCGACGGCCCGGCGGTATGCGCGCCTCATCCGGCCGGCATCCTGGAGCCGGCTCAATGCGGGAAACAACACCTGGATCAGAGCCCCCTTGACGTGTTCGACGGGATACGACAGCACGTTGTACGCCTGCCCGTAAATCCCAAGGGCACTGGCCCCAAACACCTTCCCGACGAGCAGATTGTCGAGCCGGCGCATCCAGTAGCCCATCGCTTGTACCCCCAGCACACTGACGCCGAACGAGGCGAGTGAGCGTACGGCCGGCCAATCGAACATGCTACGCGGCCTCCACCGGGCCAGCACCAACACACCGCAACTCGTGAGCACAGCGCCGGCAAGGGCCTGCGCCACGAGACTCCACACGCCGACGCCCTGGACGGCAAGCGTTATCGCCAAGGCTCCACCGGCCACGACGGCCAGGGAATCGGCGATGAATAGCGCTTTGAAATCGAGCTGGCGCGTCAACAAGGCTCGGGGCACCACGCCGGCTGCCCGAAGCACGAAGGCCGGTGCGAGGGCCCACACCAGCGGCACGAGAATAGGCTCCCCAAAAAATGCAGCGATGGGATGCGCAAACCCAAGAAACGCGAGGGACAGGATGAGGCCTGCACCAAGATTGATCCAAAACACGGAAGAGCGATGCACCTCAGCCAGTTCAGGCCGTTGCACCAAGGCCGTACCCAGCCCAAACTCCGAAAAGAGCTTCCCAAACCCCGTGAACACAGCTACCATCCCGACCAACCCGAAATCGGACGGGGTCAGCAGGCGTACTAGGACCAGCGTGACGGCAAAACCGACGAGCCGGACCACCAGCCGGTGCGCCAGACTCCAGGACGCACCCGCGGCAGTTCGACGGGCCAGGCTGTTCGCGTCACGCACAGGGAAGGTCGTTTGGCGTCGCTTTGCAGAAGAGGGACCCGGTTGCGCTATCCGTCCTCACCGGGGAAGGTAATTCGCTCGTTACCAGAGTCGAGGCGGGCTTCATCTTCCTCGGAGTGGGCGTCTGCAGCATCTGGATCGGCCGCAGCGGCCGCAGCGGCCAGTTCTTCCTCGGTGAAGGGCGTTTCTTCGAGCGTGGCTCTCGCCCGGCCGGCATCTGCGGGGCGGACCATCACGTGTACCTTCGCGAGGTCACCAATCGTGAGGTTGAAGGCATGGTCGCGTTGCGTAAACACTACCGCGTCGATCCCTGCCGAGTCCAGCCGGTCCCGGACGAGATCGGCTTCGTAATCCGTGTTCGTTTCAAAAATCGAGGTCCAGTCTTTCGTATCCGACATAAAGAAACTCTGAGGTTAAATGATGAACAACCAAAGGTAGGGGCACGCTGCATCGTGCCCAAATCTTCCCCCCACGACGAGGCTCAGGGCGACAGCAACCGATCCGCCCGCCGGTTCATGAGCACCACTATGCCGGCAACGCCCAGCGCACAGAGAAACGCGAGGTACCAGGGAATCGGGGTAGACTCCACGGTTTCGAGGTCGACGCCGCGGGCCATGGCTACGCGGACAAGGACAAGCAGAAGGGCATTGTTCAAGAAGTGGACGATGATCGCCGGCCACAGGCTTCCCGTCCGCCAGAGGACGAAGCCGAGGTAGACGCCAATCAGCGAGAGTGGAATCGCCTGCGTGAGGCGGAGGTGATAGAGCCCGAAAAAGATGCCCACGCTGACCATCGCCCACACCGGCCCTCCTACACGCTCGACTTGCCGCTGCAAGTACCCGCGAAACATCAGCTCTTCGCACAGCCCAGGCGTCACCGCTAAGGCGAACAGCGCCAGGGCGAGCGATAGATCCGCATTCGTCACGATGCTCTCGACCAGCTGAACCTGCTGCGCCTCGAACGCTTTCCAGCCCTCCGGCAACGGCAGCGCCTCGTTGATCGGCCCGAGCCACTGCACGACGGGCATCAGCAAGAGCAGCCCGATGACCGAGTAGACGGTTTGGAGCACATCGGCGCGGCGGACGCGAACGAACTCACGGGCCGGCTTCGAATGCAAGCGGGTCCACCCCCAGACGAGGAATCCCATCCCCACGAACTGCCCCACGGTGTTGCCAATCAGTACCGCTTCGGGATTCCCGCCGAGCAATTCCGCCATCAGCTCGTCGGGCTGTAAATCCGTCCGACCCTCGCGGATCATCCCCACGCTCACGAGCACTGCCATGACGACGGCCGCTACGCCCTGGAACACGACGAAGCTCAGGATGACGAGCAGTAACGCAGTCAGCAGCGGGTGAAAGCGGTTGCGCTCGAAGTACCCGTTCAACGGCACGATCCGATGATCAGGAATGGTGTCGACGATGGGCGGCCGTGCCACGGGCTTCTCAGGCGCAGTGGGCTGGACAGGCGAGGTGGGCTCCACGGGGGTGACTTGGACGTTGAAGACTGGGCGTGAGGAATGACAGGCGCGTGGGTACGCGGTTGGTATCCTGTCGTTTCAACCCCTCCAGTATGCGTACAGGCCTGCCGGCCAGCTTCAGGCCATCACCTCGGCACCGGCTTCCAGCCACTCCATGACATCGAGCCAGTCGCCTCCGAAGACGCGGACAGGCATGCCAATGGCTGCGCTCAACTCCTCAGGCGTATTCATGCCCGGTTTGTTGTCGAGAAACTTGCCCTCGAAGTTGACGCAGTCGGGCGGGAGCAGCACCAAATCGGCCGGCGGAACGTCTTGGAGGGCCTTGTAGAAGCATTTGAAGCTCAGTAACCCACTCACGGTCACGCTGTCGCCAAAGAGCGTATTCTCTGCGGTCACAATCTCGACATCCAGCCCATCGATGGTACGAAGCGCTGGGGCCACGCGCTCGCGCAGGAAGGGGGCCGTGAGCGTGCCGGAGACCATCACGAGCCGGCGGGGCTCCTCCAGTGCATCCGGGAATTCTTCGGCCTGGAAGCCCAACTCATCGAGAAAATCACGGCTCATGCCAACGCCGTTTTCCATCAACGGGAAGCCATCGTAACGCTCCTCGTCTGGGAAATCGATGCCGGCGAGCAGGTACATCTCGTCGCCCAGGTACACAAAGCCGCGCCCTGAATCAGCGTGGAAGGTGTCTTGCCAAGCGTGCACCGTGTCGATGAGGTCGCGCGCCTCGGCCTGGGTCACGCCGCGCAGCTCGCTGAGTTCACGGCGGTGCTTCGTCAACCCTACCGGCACGATCGAGACCGACTCGATCTGGTCGTTCATCGCGTACAAATCGGTGATCGTGCGCTGGAGCGCCTCACCATCGTTGTACCCAGGAACGAGCACGATCTGCGTGTGCATCTCGATGCCGTGCTCGCGAAGGAATTGCAGTTTCTCCATGAGGCCATCCCGCTGGGAGCGGTGGCCCATCATGCGCCTACGGATCTCATCGTCGGTGCAGTGCACAGAAATGTAGAGGGGCGAGAGCCGCTGTTCCACGATGCGCTCCAGGTCGCGCTGCCGGAGATTGGTCATCGTGATGTAGTTGCCGTAGAGG